>JANLZT010000744.1:0-2789 GCA_031366465.1 Betaproteobacteria bacterium
GCTCGAAGCGGCCGAGCTGGACGAGGCGCAGGAGGGCAAGCTGGAGCGCGAGTTCGGCCGCGAGTACCACATCATCACCCGCGAGGACCGGCTGGAGGCCATCGCCAAGGACCTGGTGGCGCACTTCACCGGCCGCGGCTATCGCGGCAAGGCCATGATGGTGTGCATCGACAAGGCCACCGCCGTGCGCATGTATGACAAGGTGCAGGCGCACTGGAGGGCCGAGATCGCGCGGCTGAGGGCGGCGCTTGAGTCGGCCCAGGGGGATTCGCGAGAGGCGCTGATCGCCCGCATCCACCTGATGCAGGCCACCGACATGGCGGTGGTGGTGAGCCAGGGCCAGAACGAGGTGGCAGACCTCCAGAAGAAGGGCCTGGACATCGCGCCGCACCGCAAGCGGCTGCTTGCCGAGGACCTGGCCGAGAAGTTCAAGGACGAGAAGAACAACCTGCGGCTGGTGTTCGTCTGCGCCATGTGGATCACCGGCTTCGACGTGCCGACCTGCTCGACGATCTACCTCGACAAGCCGATGCGGGCGCACACGCTGATGCAGACCATCGCCCGCGCCAACCGCGTGGCGCCCGGCAAGGCGTCGGGCCTGATCGTGGATTACGTGGGCATCTTTCGCGCCTTGCAGAGCGCGCTGGCCACCTATGCGCGGCCGGTGGCTGGGGCCGACGGTGGCAGTGAAAGCGGGCCGATCCTCGACAAGGCCGAGTTGGTGGCGGCGCTGCAATCGGCGCTGAATGAGGTGGCCGGTTTCGCCCAGCTGCGCGGCGTGACGCTGGAGACCATCGCGGCGGCGCAGGGCTTTGGGCGCATCGACCTGATCGACGATGCAGTGGAGGCCTTTCTGGCCACCGAGGCCGACAAGAAGCACTACCTGCAACTGGCCAGCCGGGTGGCGCGGCTGTTCAAGGCCATCCTGCCCGACCCGCTGGCCAACGCGCTGGCGCCGCTGTCGGTGCTGGTGTCCTATCTCGCGGCCAAGATCCAGGCGCTGGGCGACCCGCCCGACATCTCGGCGGTGATGAGCGACGTGGAGGAGTTACTGAACGATTCGATCGCCACCGAGGGCTACCGGATCGGGCCGGCCAGTCGGCCCGAGGCGCTCATCAACCTGTCGGAGATCGACTTCGCGGCCTTGCAAGCCAGGTTCGCCCAGGGCCACCAGCGCACCGAGGCCGAGAAGCTGAGGCGGCTGATCGCCGGCAAGCTGGCGCAGACGGTGGCGGTGAACGCCTCACGCATCGATTTGGCCGAGAAGTTTCAGAAGCTGATCGACGAGTACAACGCCGGCAGCCGCAACATCGAATCCTTCTTCGCTGGCCTGAAAGACTTCGTCGGCTTGCTGACGGCGGAGGAGCAGCGTGCGATTGCCGAAGCGCTGACCGAGGAAGAGCTGGCGATCTTTGACATCCTGACCAAGCCCGAGCCGACGCTGACCAAGGCCGAGGAGGCCGAGGTCAAGAAGGTCTGCCGCGAACTGCTGGCGACGCTGAAGCGCGAAAAGCTGGTGCTGGACTGGCGGGAAAAACAGCAGGCCAAGGCGGCGGTGATGCAGACCTTGCGCATTGAACTGCGCCGGTTGCCGCTGCAGTACACGCCGGACATCCGAAGCGAGAAGCTGGCGCGGGCCTATGCCCATGTCTACGACCACTACACCGGCGCCAGCCGAAACTCGGACGGGCACCGCCCGGCTGGGTGACCAGCCGGGCGGTGAGCGCGAGATCGAGCCCAGCCCCGCTCAAGCAGCGCGAGGCCGCTTGGCTGGTCGCGTCAACCCCACCGCCATCAAGCCTGCCAAGCACAGCGCCAGCGCCCCCGGCTCGGGCACCGACCCCGGCAACGCCCCGCTGGTGAAGGGCGTGTAGACGCCAGCCGCCGCGCTGAAGCTGGCACCGCTGCTGTCGGCAAACACCCAGGCATTGCCAGTGCCGGTGATGCCCGGCAGGGTGGGCGTGCCCACCAGTGAATTGAAATACTGGCCGCCGCTGTCGAACACCCCGGTGAAGGCCAGCAACTCGTTCAAGGAGAACAGCGTGTCCAGGTTGAAATCCTCATAGGTCAGCGAGAAGCCGATGTTTGTACCGAAGTTGGGGTCGGGCATCAAGCCGTCGGTGGTGGCGTCGATCAGGTAGACCGGCGCGGCGCTGGCGGCCAGCGCCAGCGTCAACAGCGGTGCGGCCAGCGCGCGGGGCAAGGCGGTGCGGATCGTCATGGCGAGTCCTTGGAGCGGGGTGGGTGGGAGGGGATTGTCGATCGCTGCTTCACTTGGCCCCCGGGTTCGGCGTGTTCAGGTAGGGGAAGCCAGGCAGCAAGGGCACCACGGCCTGGTCCACCGCGTCGTGCAGCTTGAAGGCGGTGTTGCCCAATGGCACCACCGACGGGTTGCAGTCCGTGCCAAAGCCCAGCGCGTTGTTGGGGCCGTTGGCCACGCACAGGCCGCCCATCACCGCCACCAGCGCAATGTCCACCACGTCGTCCTTGGGGCGGCGGCCATTCGGGAAGCCGGCCAGGTCGGCACCATTGCTCAGCAGGCTGCCCACCACACCCAGCCGGTTTTGTTGGGAAAAGGGCACTGCCGCCACGGCGGTGTTCAGCCGCAACATCTCCGACGCCACCACATTGGCCGGCTGGTTCAGGTTGAAGGGCGTGTTGTTGGGGCCGAGATTGGTCTTGATGCCCGTCAGGAAGGTGTTGACCAGGTCCATCCGCGGGAAGTTGCTGGGTGCGATGTTGACGCCGGGATAGTTGGGGTCGCCTTGCAGCACCAGGTCGATCAGCAG
>JANLZT010000579.1:0-14658 GCA_031366465.1 Betaproteobacteria bacterium
GCGGTCAGCGCCGGGCAGGCCCAGGTCTCGCAGGCCGGCAACCTGACGCGGGTGACGCAGCAGACCGAGCGCGCGGTGATCGACTGGCGCAGCTTCGGCCTGGGCGCGCGCGAGGCGGTCGAGTTCTTGCAGCCCGGTGCCGGTGCGGTCACGCTCAACCGGGTGCTGGGCGGGGATGCCAGCACGCTGCTCGGGCGCATCAGCGCCAACGGCAGCGTGTTCCTGGTCAACCCGAACGGCATCCTGTTCGGCGAAGGCGCGCAGATCAACGTCGGCGGTCTGGTGGCCAGCACCGCCAACATCAGCAGCGCCAACTTCATGGCCGGCCGCTACCGCTTTGATGAGCCCGGCCAGGCCGGCGCCCGGGTGGACCAGCGCGGCACCGTGCGCATTGCCGACCAGGGCATCGCCGCGCTGGTGGGGCGCCAGGTGGCCAACAGCGGCTTCATCGTGGCCCGGCTGGGCCGGGTGGCACTGGCCGGCGGCGACGCCTTTGTGCTTGACCTGGCCGGCGACCGGCTGGTCAGCCTGATCCTCGACCCCGCAGCGCTGGAAACAGTGCGCGACGCCCAGGGCCGGCCGCTGGCGGCGCGGGTGGACAACACCGGCAACATCCTGGCCCCCGGTGGGCGCATCGAGTTCAGCGCCGATACCGTGTCGCGCCTGCTCGACAACGTGATCAACCTGCAGGGCGATGTGCGCGCCACGGCGGTGGATGTGCAAGACGGCGTGATCTCGCTGCGCGGCGGGTCGTCAACCGATCTCAGGCTCGGCGGGGTGCTGCAGGCCGGCGGGCGCGGCGGCCGGGTGGACGCCGCGGGCCGCGACATCACGCTGGCCGCCGGGGCCCAGCTTGACCTGGGCCTGGGCGCGAATGCCACCCTGAGCGCGACGCGCGACCTGGTCTTGGCCGCACCGGTGAACGCGCTGGGTGCCGGCAGCGTGGCCGGTGGCAGCCTGGTCGCCAGCGCTGGCGGCACGCTGAGCGTGGCCCAGAGCCTGGTGCTCAACGATGCCGCGCTGCAGCTCAGCGCCGGTGGCCGGCTCGACGTGGCCGGCGCCGCGCTGCTGCAGAGCGGCAGCCAGGGCATCAGCCTGCGCGGCGCGGCGGGGGTGGCGGTGGGCCAGTTGCTGGGCGCCGGCGCTATCGAGATCGACAGCAGCGCTGGCGCGGTGGCGGTGGCGGCCGCCATCGTCGCGCCCTCGGCTGGCGCGCAGGCTGCGCCGGTGTCGCGCCTGACAGTGCGCGGGCGCCAGGGCGTCACGCTGAGCGGTGCGCTGGCCAGCGGCGATATCGTCGTCACCAGCGGTGCCGACCTGGCCCTGCAAGGCACGTCCATCGACAGCCGCGCGGGCAATGTGCAGTTGCAGGCCGTGGGGCGGGTGGCCGCAGCGGCCGGGGTGGGCGTGCTGGCCGACGCCGGCAATCTGGCGATCAGCGCCGGTGCGGCGCTGGACCTGCAGGCGGCGCTGGCGCGTGGCGACATCGTGCTGGCTGCCGGCGCTACGCTGGGGGTTGCGCAGCCGATGGCCAGCCCGGCCGGCGCCGACAGCCGCAGCATCACGCTGGACGGCGGCGGCGATGTCACGCTGGCCGGTGCCCGGGCGGCGGCCATCGCCATCACCAGCCGGGGCGGCAGCATCACGCCGCTGGCCGACGCCGGCTTGGTGAGCAGCGGCGGCGTGACGGTGACGGCGCTCGGCGGCCGCGCCGGCAGCGCTGCGGCGCCCTTGCGCATCACCGCCGGTGATGGCGTCGGTGGGGCTGCGGGTGGTGGTGCCCGCATCCAGGGGCGCGACGGCGTCAACCTGACCACCCTGGTCAGCCCCGGTGCGGTGTGGCTGCGCAGCGACCAAGGCGCGGTGGAGGTGGGCACGGCCATCGCCGGCTCGGCCGGCAGCGCCGTGGCCGATGCCCAGCCCACGCGCGTGCTGCGCATCGAGGCGGCCGGTGGCGTGACGCTGGCCGGCGCACGCACCGGGCCCGGCGGCATCAGCGTGACCGGTGCCACGGCGGGCGCCGGTGCCGGCGGCTTCGTGCTGGCGGGCGGCGCGCTGCTCAGCGACGGCGATGTGGCGGTCGTCAGCCGCGCTGCGATCAGCCTCGGCGCGCTGGTGCAGGCCGGCGGCAGCGTCGGGCTGGTGGCCACGGCAGGCGGCTTGCTGGTGGGCGAGGCCGGCATCCGGTCCACCGGTGCCGGCCGCGGCATCACGCTGGCGGCCGGCGCCGATGTGCAGATCAACGGTGACCTGCAGGCCGAGGCCGCCGCGATCAGCATCACCTCAACCGGCGGCCGGGTTGCCGCACGGGTCGGCACGCCGGGCGCCAACCCGCTGGCCGCCGACGCCACCCTCGACGCCGGCAGCGGCGCCGCAGCGGTAGTGCGGGTGCAGGCCCAGGGCGACATCACGCTGGGCGGCGTGCGCGCCGGTGGCAGCGTCAACCTGGTCTCAAGCGGCGGCAACGTGATGTTGCTGTCACCGCTGGGCGGCCCCGGCACCGGCTACGACCAATTTGGCCTCGGCTACCAGGCCGGGTTGCGCCCGGACGTCGGCAGCCTGTCGATCAGCGCCCCCAATGGCTCGGTCGAGCTCAACGGCTTGAACCTCGACGGCCTGGCCGACCCCCACGCCGCCGGCAACGGCCTGAGCGTGACGGCCGGCCGCATGGTCCTGAGCAACGCGACGATTGCCGTCAACAAGGGCGACATCCTGCTGCAGGGCGGCAGCAGCCAGGCCGGCGATGGGGTCTACCTGGGCAGCAGCGTGTTCGCGCGTGGCTGGGATTCGGTGGGCAGCGACGGTGCGCGCGGCGGCGTGGGGCCGGCGGCCGACGAGAAGGTGGGCTACGCGATCCGCATTGGCGGGCGCAACCTGGGCTTGTTCGACAACACGACGGCGGTCGCGGATCTCCCCGGGCTGTTCACCGTGACGCTGCCCGACGGCAGCAAGGTGCTCACGGACACGCAGGCCTACCTCGTCGACAGCAACGCGACGCGTCTGCTCGATGCATTGGGCAGGTTGAGTCGTGTCGTTTCCGATAGCTCGGCGAAAAACCCCAACGGCAATCTCGCGGTGAGCTGTGGCGGCGGCGGTTTCGCGGCGTGCCCCAGCGATGCACACATGGTCAAGGTGCAGCCAGCAGACGGCAGCCGCTTCGACGACTTCGCGGTGCTGGGCGCGCCCGCATCGAGAACAGTGGCCAAGATCGAGATCGCCATGAACGTTGCGAACTTCCGCGATGTCATTCCGCCCAACCTGACTTTGAGCAGCAAGCTGGTGCCGCTGACCAATCCGCTGGTGATGCCCCAGGTGCTGATCGACGTGACGACCATCGCAGGCGTGGTCAACAGCGTGGTCAGTAACGACGACGGGCTGTTGGGCGGCCGGCAATCACTGCGCAGCTTTGCGCCCATCCTTGGCGGGCTGAGCCAGGCGCCGGTGCGGGTGACGCCGGTGGCCGACGGCGCGCCGAAGCTGCCGTCTACGCTGGGCATTGTGTTGAAGCTGCTCGGCTACGAGGCCGCGCAGGACGCGCCGACCGAGGTCTGGAACGACAGCGTCGCCTTCTCGGTCAGTGGCCGCAACCTGCTTGAGCTACCCAGGTCGCCCTCCGAAGCTTTCACGGGGCCGGCCTTCAAAGATTTTGGTGGCAACGAAGTGCCTGTCGTGACGTTCGGGCCAGGCCTCAGGCCAGGCGTCGACGAAGGCATCACCGGCGGACCGGTGCGTGGCACTTTCACGCTGACCGTCCGCAACATTGCCTGGTGCGGCGGCGGCAATCCGAATTGCGGCCAGATCTTCGGGTTTGAAAGATTGTCCGGAGCCTTCAGCGGCTATGCGCGCGTCACGAGCACGTCGCTGGTGTCTGAGGCCGGCAAGCCGCAAGGCGATCCGTTCCCCGGGCAGCCGCTGCTGGGCTTGTCGGTCGGCTCGATCGTGCAGATCCGGTTCAACGGTGCGCCGACGCTCGCCACGGCGGGGTCGGCTGCCGGCGTCGAGATGCGCGGCAGTTTGCTCGCCGGGGCCGACCCCCGGTTCGGCGGCGCCGTCAGCAGCGCCAGCGGGCTGGCACCGGCCGGGCCGCTTGCGGTTGTTCTGCCGCCTTGGGCGCAAGGCGACGGCGCAAGCCTGGCGCCGCGTGTCAGCAACGTTTACTCGCTGCCGAATGGTCATGCGCTGGGCCGCGTCGTCGTCGACTCGTCGACCGCGACAAGCGCCTACCCGACGGACGAACGCGGCACGCGTGTCCAACTCTTCGACGGCATCCTCGACACCCAACTCGGACGCGTCTTCGGCGACAGCACCGGCGGGGTCAACTTCATCCCCGGCTTCGGCGGCATCCCGGGCAAGAACAACAGCACTACCGGCTTCGCCAGCGTCGGCGCCGGGGTCGGCCGCAGTTCGGGCGGTTCGGGGCTGGCAACGGTGGGGTCGGCATCGGCACGCGCGGTGGGCGGGGTGGCGGCGGCTGGCGCCGGGGCGGCACCGGCTGCGCTGCCCGGTGCGCCGGCAGACCCGGGTTTTGTGCTGCTGGTGGCCGGCACCGACCGCAGCGCGCAAGACGCCCTGCCCGGCAGCACGGGCGGCGCACCGGCCCGCGCCGCCGACGACGCAGCGCTCAGCGTCGAGTTCGCCCAAGGGCCGGCGGCACAGGCCGACCTGGGCCGCCACGGGGCGCTGGCCGGCAGTGCCGCCAATGTCTTCAAACGCAGTTACCGGCTGGCGACCGACGGCGACGCGGTGGTGTGCGCGCCCGAAGCCTTCGAACCCAAACGCCGCAACGCCAAACCCGACCCGGTGGCCGCCGCCAGCGTGACGGGCGCTGAGCGGGCATGCCGGCCGGCGCCACGCTGAGCCGGCTGCGCCGGCTGGCGTCGGCGATGGCGCTGGCAGGGCTGCCCGGGCTGGTGTCCGTGCTGGTGTCCGTACTGGTGTCCGTACTGATGTCCGTGCTGATGTCCGTACTGGTGTCCGTACTGATGCCAGTGCTGGCCGCAACCGGCACCGCTGCCGCCGCAGCGCCGGCCACCGATCCGGCGCCGCCCACTTTGCCGCAAGTGCGGGTGGTGCAGGCCACGCACACCGCGCCCATCGACCAGATCCGCGCCGATGCACGCTTCGAGCGCCTGGTCAGTGCTTCGGCCGACAAGACCCTGCGCATCTGGCGGCTGGACGACCTGCAGCCGCTGCGCACCGTGCTGCTGCCGGCCGGACCGGGGCGCGAGGGCACGCCCTACTCGATCGCGATGTCGGCCGACGGCCAGCGGGTCTATGCCGCGGGCTACACCGGCTGGGATTGGCACCGCGCGGCGCACATCTACGTCATCGACGCGACGCTGGGGCGTGTCATCGGCACCGTGGGGCGCTTCCAGGGCGAGGTGGTGACAGCGCTTGATTTGTCACCCGACGGCCGAAGCCTGGCGGTGGGCCTGGGCCGCGGGGGGCTGGTGGTGATCGACGTCGCCACGGGCCGGCCGCTGCGCAGCGATCCGCAATACGCCGGGCCGGTGAGCTTTGTCCACCATGCGGCCGACGGCAGGCTGGCCACGGCCGCCGACGACGGCTGCCTGCGGGTCTATGCGCGCGACGGCAAGCTGGTGCACCGGCTGCAGTTTCCGCCGCGCCCGGCCGAGCAGCGCCAGTGCACCGGCGGCCGGCTGGGCGGGGTTCGTTTTTCGCCCGACGGCCGCTGGATCGCGCTGGGCCACCGCGATCAGTCCGCGGTCGGGATTTTCGATGCCAGCGCGCTCCAGTTACGGCGCACCGTGCGCCAGGACGATGCACAACAGCAGTCGCTGTGCTGTGTGGCCTGGTCGCCCGACAGCCGCGCGCTGTTCTTCAACGGCAGCATCGTCGGTGACCAGCCCACACCGCTGTACCGCCTGGCCGACCTGATGCGCGGCCAGCCCACGCGCTGGGACATTGGCCGGCAGCAGTTCAGCAACATGCTGCCGATGCCCGATGGCTCGGTGGTGTTTGCCACCACCGTGCCGTCGATCGAGCGGGTGGATGCCGGTGGCCGCGTGGCGTTGCGTGCCGATGGCTCGCCCTATGCCGTGGCGCCCGCCAACGTCGATTTCCACCGCAGCCGGGGCAAGCCGGCGGCGTTTTTGCTGGCTGCCGACGGCTCGGCCATCGCCTTCGAGGCCGCACCGGGCCGCTGGCTGCGCGCCGACCCCCTGCACGCTGATGCCGGTCGGGTGCTGGGCAGCGCGCGGGCCGACGAGCCGGGCCTGACCGCAGCACGGCGCAGTGGCGTGGCCCAGGTCGAGGTCAGCACCGATGCGTTCAGCGTCGCCAAGCCGCTGCGGGTGGGCGGGCGGGTTCTGGCCATGGAGCGCGACGAGAACGCGCGCAGTTGGGCGGTGCACGGCCGCCTGCCGATTGCCGCAGTCGGCACCCAGTGGCGGCTGTGGCTGGTCGACGCGCAGGCGCGGCCGATGCCGGGTTGGGAGACGCCGCCGTTTCTGGCCGCGCCGGCCCACCACACCGTCATCAGCGAGGACGGCCGCTGGGTGGTGGTGGCGCTGGGCGACGGCAGCGTGCATTGGTTCGAGGTGGCCAGCGGGCGCGAGCGCCTGGGCCTGTTCGTGCATGCCAATGGCATCGATTGGGTGGCTTGGCGGCCGGACGGCTATTACGCCTCGTCGCCGCAGGGTGACCGCTTCATCGGCTGGCTGGTCAACCGCGGCGAGGCGCAAGCGCCTGATTTATGGCGTGCGGTGCAGTTCGAGCGCGAGCTGTACCGGCCTGACCTGGTGCAGGCCGCACTGCGCGGGGCGACTTTGCCGGCCGACGTTGCCCAACAACTCGCGCGGTCGCTGGCCGCGCTGGCGCCGCCACGGGTGCGCATCGAGTCGATCATGCCGACCGGCGAGGCCGACACCCTGTCGATCCGCTTCAGCGCCGAGGCCACCGGCCGGCCGATGACCGAGGTGGGCGTCTACATCGACGGCTTGCCGGCGCTGCGGGTGGCGGACCGGCTGGTCAACAACGCTGCCGAGGCGCAGCGCCTGACCCGCACCGTGACCGCCCGCCTGACCGGCGGCCCCGGCAATGTGCGGGTCGAGGCCGAGACGGCGCGCTCCTTGGGCCTTGACGAATCGCTGGCCCTGCGTGCTGCTGCGGGCCCGCCGCGCCGGCCGCCGGGCACGCTTTGGGTGGTGGCGGTCGGCGTCGGGCGTTTCGACAAGCTGTCCACCCGGGCCTTGCGGCCGCTGCCGTCGGCGTCCAACGATGCCGGCAATCTGGCCAGGGTGTTGGCGGCGCAGCGCGGCGCGGTGTTTGCCCAGGCCCGCATCAGCGTGCTGAACGAGGCCTCGGCCAGCCAGCCGACCAAGGCCAATGTGCTGTCGCAACTGCAGGCGCTGACAGCCATGCAGCCCGACGACACGGTGGTGGTGTTCCTGGCCTCGCACGGCGTGGCGCTGGCGGGCGACTACTACTTCATGACCCAGAACGCCGAGCCGGCCGACCTGCAGCGCCTGCAGGCCGCGCGGGCGGCCGGCACCCGCCTGGCCGAGGGCGCGCTGCCGTCGCTGCTGTCGGGCAGCGAGCTGACTGCGGCGCTGCGCCGCCTGCCGGGGCGGCGCGTGCTGATGCTCGACACCTGCCATGCCGGTGCGCTGGGCAGCAGCGATCCCTACGCGCTGATCAAGCGCAGCGCGTCGGCGCAATTGGCGCTGCTGTCGGCGGCGCGCGGCGACGAATCGTCGTTCGACGCGCCCGACCGGTCGGGCGGCATCTTCACCGGGGCCCTGGTGCGCGCGCTGGGCCCGGCCAGCCGGCTGCCGCCCGGGCCGGTCACGCTGGGTGCGGCCTTCGAGGCCGCCGGGCCCGAGACCCAGGCGATGCTGCGGGCGCTGCAGGACGGCCTGGCCAGCGCCCAGGACAAGGCCAGGATCGTGCAGACGCCGGTGATGTCGGCCAGCCCGGCGCTGCAATCGACCGTGCTGGCGAGTCGGCCGAACTGACGCTCGCGCGCCATCCGCCAACCACGCTGCGATGGCCAGCGCTTGGTTTCAGCGGCCGTCCAGCGGATAGGCCGGGTCGGTATAGCCACGGCTGGACGGATGCCCTGGCGGCACCAGCGCATCCACCGCCTGCAGGTCGTCGGCGCCTAGGCTGCAGTCGAGCGCGCCCTGGTAGTCCAGCCACTGCGCCAGGGTTCTGGGGCCGGCGATCACCGCGCTGACAGCCCTGTGGGCCAACACCCAGGCGGTGGCAAAGTGGGCCAGCGTCAGGCCTTTGGCCTGGCAGTGGGCGGCCAGTTGTTGCGCGATTTCGAGGGACTCGGGGCGGAACTCGGTCTGCAGCATGCGCCTGTCGCCACGGCCGGCGCGGCTGTCGTCGGCCGGCCGCTGCCCGGGCAGGTATTTGCCGGCCAGCACGCCGCGGGCGATCGGGCTGTAGGGCACCACCCCCAGGCCATGGTGGCGGCAGGCCGGCAGCACCTCGACCTCGGGCTGGCGGTTGAGCAGGTTGTAGTAGGGCTGGCAGACCACCGGGCCCGGCATGTTCAGCGCACGCGCCAGGTGCACCAGCTCGGCAATGCGCCAGCCCCGGAAGTTCGACACCCCCCAGTAGCGGATCTTGCCGGCCCGCAGCAGCAAGTCCAGGGCCCGCAGCGGCTCCTCCAGGTCCATGCCGTTGTAGTCGCGGTGCAGGTAGTAGAGGTCGATGTGGTCGGTGCCCAGCCGGCGCAGGCTGGCCTCGCAGGCGTCGATCACCCAGGCCCGCGAGTAGTGCGACTGGTTGGGCCGGTCCGACATCCGGTTGCCCAGCTTGGTGGCCAGGATCCAGTCGTGGCGCTGCGCCTTGATCAGCTCGCCGACCATGGTCTCGGCGGCGCCGGTGCTGTAGACATCGGCGGTGTCGATGAAGTTGACGCCGTGGGCATGGGCATGCTCGGTGATGCGGCGGGCCTCGGCAAGATCGGTCTGGTCGGCAAACATCATCGTGCCCAGGCACAGCTCGGAGACCTGCAGCGGGCTCTTGCCCAGATGGCGATAGCGCATGTGCTTGTCCTTTCAAGGGCGAAAGCGGCGACTGTAGCGGTGGGCGGGCCTGGCTCAGCCCAAAGTGGATCAGCCCAGGCCGGCGCCCTGCACATTGACATACAGCGCGTACAGCGAGTGGCTGCTGGCCATGAACAGCCGGTTGTGGCGCTCGCCGCCAAAGCACAGGTTGGCGCAACGCTCGGGCAGGTGGATGTGGCCGATGGGCTGGCCGGCGCGGTTGAAGACGCGCACGCCGTCCAGCTCGGCGGATGACGCACCCGCGCGGCCGTCACTGCCCCAGCCGCACCACAGATTGCCGTCGGCGTCCACCGCGATGCCGTCCAGCGCACCCGCGCCGTCGGCGTCGATGTGCAGGCGCTTGTTGGACAACGCGCCGCCCTCGCCCAGGTCGTAGGCCCAGACCTTGCGGCTGGGCGCGGCGCGGCTTTCCACCAGGTAGAGCACGGCCTCGTCGGGCGAGAAGGCCAGGCCGTTGGGCCCGGCCAGGTCGTCCAGCACCTGGTCCACGCGGCCGCTGGCGCCGTCGATGCGGTAGACCGCCTGGGGCAGCTCGGGCGTGGCGGGCTCGCCCTCCCACCAGCCGTGGATGCCGAAGGGCGGGTCGGTGAACCAGAGGCTGCCGGCGCCCGGGCCCCGGCGCTGGCAGACGATGTCGTTGGGCGAATTGAGCCGCTTGCCGTCGAAGTGGCTGGCCAGCACCGTGATCGCGCCATCGGCTTCGGTGCGGGTGACACGGCGTGTCAGGTGCTCGCAGGCCAGCAAGCGGCCTTGCAGGTCGCGCGCTAAACCATTCGCGTGGTTGGACGGCGCGCGGAAGGTGCTGACCTGGCCCGAGCCGGCGTCCCAACGCAGGATGCGGTTGCCCGGGATGTCGCTCCACAGCAGGCAGCGATGGTCGCCAAACCACACCGGACCCTCGCCCCAACGGCAGCCGCTGGCGAGCTGCTCGACGCTGCTGCTGTAGACCCGGTATTTGAGGAACTCGGCCTGCAGCGCCACCACCGCAGGGTCGGGGTAGCGGGCGTTCGGTGTGAAGGGGATGGCGGGGCCGGGCAGGGGCATGGCGATGTCAAGGGCAGGTGGAGTTGCTCACTTGAACATTGCCGGCAGCCACAGCGAAAACGCCGGCACGTAGGTCACCAGCGCCAGGCACAGCGCCAGGGCCCCGTAGAACGGCGCGATGGTGCGCATCACCTGGCCCACCGTGATGCCGCCGATGGCGCAGCCGACAAACTGCACCGTGCCCACCGGCGGGGTGTTCAGGCCGAGCGCGCAGTTGATCAGCATGATGATGCCGAACTGCACGGGGTCCATGCCGAACTGCATGGCGATTGGCAGGAAGATCGGCGTGCAGATCAGGATGGTGGCCGCCATGTCCAGGAAGGTGCCCAGCACGAACAACAGGATGTTGATCAGCAGAAAGATCACCCAGGGCTGGCTACTGACGGCCTTCATCAGCTCGCCGGTTTTCTGCGGCACCTCGTAGAGCGCCATGAAGTAGCCGAAGGCGGCCGAGATGCCGATCAGCAGCAGCACCACGCCGGTGGTTTTGCAGGCCTTGGCGCAGGCCAACATGAAGTTGTGCCAGGACATCGTCCGGTAGACAAAAACCGTGACCAACAGCGCCCAGGCCACCGCGATGGAAGCCGACTCGGTGGCGGTGAAGGCGCCCGACAGGATGCCGCCCAGGATGATGACGACCACCAGCAGGCCGGGCAGCGCCGCGCCGAATGCGCGCAGCACCGCAGCCCAGCCGGCAAAGCCACCGGGGCGCACCGGGTAACCGCGTTTGACGGCCACCCAGTAGGCTGCGGCCAGGTTGCACAGCGTCAGGATGACGGCCGGGATCAGCCCCGCCAGCATCATGCTCAGCGCGCTGACCGAGGCGATGCCGGCGGTGGCCAGCGTGTAGATGATCAGGTTGTGCGAGGTCGGCATGATGGCGCCCACCAACGCCGCATGGGTGGTGACGTTGACGGCGTAGTCGGCGTCGTAGCCGTCCTTTTTCATCAGCGGGATCATCACCGAGCCGATTGCCGACACATCCGCCAGCGGTGACCCGGCGACACCGCCAAAGATGGTGCAGCCGATCACATTGCTCATGCCCAGGCCGCCGCGCACATGGCCGACCAGGCTGTTGGCAAAGCGCACGATGCGGTCCGCGATGCCGACGTACAGCATCAGCTCGCCAGCAAAGACAAAAAACGGGATGGCCAGGAAGCTGAACACCTGCATGCCGCCGACCATCTTCTGGAAGACCACCGCGACGGGTAAGCCGGCCGCCAGGATGGTGGCCACCGACGACAGGCCGATGGCGAAAGCCACCGGCACACCCAGCAGCAACAGCAGCGTGAAGCTCAGGCCAAGGACGGTCAGTTCCATGCTGGCTCCACCACGGTGCCGCGCACCAGCGCGATGATGTGTTCGATCGAGAACATCACGATCAGCACGCCGGCAATCACCACCGGCAGGTAGTCGATGCCATCGGTGATGGGCAGCATCGGCTTTTTCTCGTTCCACTTGGCGGCCATCCAGATCCAGCCGCCGTAGACCATCAGCGCGCCGAAGCTTCCAACCAGCAAATGGATCAGGATCTCGCAGCGCTGGCGCCAGCGGTCGGGCAGCAGCGAGACCATTGATTCCAGGCCGATGTGGCCGGCGTCCCGCACACCCACGGCCACACCAAAGGCGGTGACAAACAGCACCAGTACCAGGGCCAGTGCCTCGGCCCAGGTGGGTGTGTCATTGAAGATGTAGCGGCCGATCACCTGCCACTGCACGCACAGGATCACGGCGATCAGCCCGATCACCGCGAGCACGAGGCATAGCTTGGACAACGTGGCGCAGAGCTTGGTGTACATGGGATTCCGATGCATGTCATTGGCAGCCGCAGCCGCTTCAGGGCTGGGCCTATTTCGTTTCCTGCACCGCCTTGACCAGGCGCTTCATGTCGGGCGTGACCATGAACTTGTCATACACCGGGCCCATCACCG
The DNA here is from genome assembly GCA_031366465.1 of Betaproteobacteria bacterium. Taxonomy (GTDB): domain Bacteria; phylum Pseudomonadota; class Gammaproteobacteria; order Burkholderiales; family Burkholderiaceae_C; genus Pseudaquabacterium. Next base: position 12,017 of record JANLZT010000579.1, read on the forward strand.
CCTGGAAGGACTTCTTGTCCACCTCGACGATCTCGGCGCCGGCCGACTTGACGGTGGCCAGAGATTTCGCCTCCTGCTCGTCCCACTTCTGGCGTTCGAAGGCCACCGACTCCTTGGCGGCGGCGCGGACCATGTCCTGTTCGGCCTTGGGCAGCTTGTCGTAGACGATCTTGGACATCACCAGGATCTCGGGCGCCATCGAGTGCTCGGTCTTGGAGTAGATCTTCACCGACTCGTAGTGCTTGGCGGTGTCGAAGGACGGGATGTTGTTCTCGGCCGCGTCGATCAAGCCGGTCTTCAGGCCCATCAGCACCTCACCGTAGGGCATGGGCGTGGCATTGGCGCCCATCGCGGTGATCAGCGCCACCCACAGGTCACTCTGCTGCACGCGGATCTTCAGCCCCTTGGCATCGGCCACCGTCTTGATCGGCTTCTTGGCATAGATCGAGCGGGCGCCGCTGTCGTAGAAGGCCAGGCCGATGAAGCCGGCCGACTCGCAGCTCTTGAGGATCTCGTCACCGACCGGGCCGTCCAGTGACTTGCGCATGTGTGCGATCGAGCTGAACAGAAAGGGCATGGTGGGCACTTGCGTCAGCGGGCAGATCGCGTTCATCGGGCCGACGTTGACGCGGGTCAAGTCGAGCGCGCCGATCTTGACCTGGTCGATGGTCTCCTTCTCGCTGCCCAGGGCCTGCTTGTTGAAGACCTTGATCTTGTGCTTGCCGCCGCTCTTCTTTTCGAGCAGCTCGCTCATGTATTTGACGGCAGCCACGGTGGGGTAGTCGTCGGCGTTGTGGGTATCGGCCGAGCGGAATTCGGTGGCTTGGGCGGCCAGGCTGGCGCCCGCCAACAGGCCGGCCAGTGCCATCGTGCGGTGGAAGCGGTGCAGTGACTGCATGGGGTGTCTCCTGGGGGTTCGGGGTCAGTTCGGACTCTTGCCGGCCTGTCAGGCCGGTGTGGGCGGCATGGTCAGGCCAGCGGGTCGGGCGTGCAGGGGGCGGACGGCTGGCCGGTGTCGATCATCGACGCGGGGAAAGGGCCGGCGCGCACAAAGCCGCCGCCCTGGTAGATCACCGCCGGGTCTTGGGTGTCGAGCGTGGGTTGGCGCGCCTGCACGGCGGCGCGCCAGGGCTCGGAGCTGTCTTGCGGCCGGTAGCCGATGTGGGCGCCCAGGCGGTTGTCCCACCAGCGGGTGGTGTTGTCAGACATGCCAAACATCACCGTGTGGCCGGCCAGCGGCGCCGTCAGGCAGGCCAGCACCAGGCGCTCCAGGTCGTCAAAGCTCAGCCAGGTGGCCAGCATGCGGCGGTCGCGCGGCTCGGCAAAGCTTGAGCCGATGCGCAGGCACACCGTCTCGATGCCGTAGCGGTCAAAGTAGTAGCGCGACAGGTTCTCGCCAAAGGCCTTGCTCACGCCGTACAGGCCGTCGGGCCGCACCGGGGCGTTGGCGTCGATCACCTGGTCTTGCCGGTAAAAGCCGGTGACATGGTTGCTGCTGGCAAACACCAGGCGCTTGACGCCCTGCTGCCGAGCCGCCTCGTAGAGGTTGTAGCAACCGACGATGTTGGCCGGCAGGATCTCGGCCCAGGGCCGCTCGGTGGATACCCCGCCCAGGTGGATGACGGCATCCACCCCGGCCAGCAGCGCCAGCATCTCGGCGGCGTCCTCCAGGCGGGCGGGCACCAAATCCTCGCCATCGGCGGCAGGGCCCAGGTCGCTGATGTCAGACAGGCGCAGTTGATCGCAATGGGGCTTGAGGCGGCGCCGCAGCTCACGGCCCAGGCCGCCGGCCGCGCCGGTCAGCAACAGGCGGCCCCAGCGCATCGACGGGGCGGTGGCGGCGGTTTGAAGTTCCTGGGTGTCTGCGGTCATCAGGGTCTCGGTGAGGCGCTGGCGGGGGCTGGCCAATTTGACGCGGTGCTTGCCAGTGCTCAACAGTTGTCGTACAACCTCACTGTCGCTGACCGGCCGGCATTCTGTCAAGCCGGATGCCCAGGGGTAAACCCTTGGATGCCCCTCCAGACTGATCTGATCGCCCCATGCCCGCCACCGATCCATCCAAACCCGCGCCCGCCACCGCACGCCGTCGCCCAGCCAAGCTGGCCCTGGCCCTGGTAGACGGCCTGGGCGACCGCATCCGGGATGGCCGCTTGCGGCCGGGCGACCGCCTGCCCACCGAGTCGACCGTGATGCAAGAGTTCGGCGTCAGCCGCACGGTGGTGCGCGAGGCGATATCGCGGCTGCAGGCCTCGGGCCTGGTGCGCACCCGCCACGGCGTGGGCAGCTTTGTCGAGGACCTGGGCCCGGCGGCGGGCGATGCGGCGGGTTTCCGCATCGGCCCGGCCCAGGTGGCCACGCTGCGCGATGTGGTGGCCCTGCTGGAGCTGCGCATCGGCGTCGAGACCGAGGCCGCCGGCCTGGCCGCGCAGCGCCGCAGTGCCCAGCACCTGGCTGACCTGCGGCAAGCGCTGGACGCGATGCATGCGGCCATCGAGGCCGGCGAGAGCGCGGTGGCGGCCGATTTCCAGTTTCACCTGGAGATCAGCCGGGCCACCCAGAACCCGCACTTCAGCCAGTTGATGGCAGCGCTGGGCATGTCGGTGATCCCGCGGGCCCGGCTGGAGGCGGCCGACACCTTGGCC
>JANLZT010000804.1:0-2388 GCA_031366465.1 Betaproteobacteria bacterium
GGTGCGGTCGGCCGCCGCGCAGGCGCGCTGCACGGGCTTCTCGCCATAGTTGGCGGTGTGGCCACCAAACGGGCGCTGGTAGATGGTGCCGTCGGCATTGCGGTCAAACGGCATGCCGAAGTGTTCCAACTCGTAGACCACCTTGCCGGCCTCGCGGCACATGAACTCGATCGCGTCCTGGTCGCCCAGCCAGTCCGAGCCCTTGATGGTGTCGTAGAAGTGGTAGTGCCAGTTGTCCTCGGACATATTGCCCAGAGAGGCACCGATGCCGCCCTGCGCCGCCACGGTGTGCGAGCGGGTCGGGAAGACCTTGGACAGCACCGCCACATTCAGGCCGGCGCGGGCCAGTTGCAGCGACGCGCGCATGCCCGAGCCACCGGCCCCGACGATCACCACGTCGAAACGGCGACGCGCCACGGAGGACTTGATTTCGGTCATGTTTTTCTCAAAGTCTCCAGAGCACTTGCACGGCCCAGCCGGCACAGCCCACCAGCCAGACGATGGTGAACACCTGGGCCAGCAGGCGCAGGCCGACCGGCTTGATGTAGTCCATCCAGACATCGCGCATGCCCACCCAGGCATGCCAGGCCAGCGCCAGGATCACCACGAAGGTCAGCAGCTTCATCCACTGGCGCGAGAAGATGCCGGCCCAGCTGTCATAGCCGATCGGCCCGCCAAAAATCACCTGGGCCAGCAAGGCCAAGGTGAACAAAGCCATCAGCAGCGCCGTGATGCGCTGGCTCAGCCAGTCGCGAAAGCCGTAGTGCGCGCCGACCACCAGGCGCTTGCTACCGTAATTGACGGCCATGGGGTGTTTGCCTCTTGGGATGGGTTACAGGGTCAGAACAGGCCAAACAGCTTGGCGCCCAGCACCACTGTCAGCACGATGCTGATCACCAAAGTGGCCACTGCCGACGAGCGGCCCTGCTGCAGGCTGACGCTGTGGGTGGCGTCCATCCAGAGGTGGCGCACACCGGCCACCGCATGGTGCAGGTAGGCCCAGATCAGCCCCAGCGCCACCAGCTTGACCACCAAGCCTGGCAAAAAACCGATGCCGGCGACAAAGGCGCTGGTGAAAGCGTCGAAAGACACCTCGGACGTGACGCTGGCGTCGAACATCCAGACGATGAAGGGCAGCAGGAAGAACATCAGCATGCCGCTGGCGCGGTGCAGGATGGACACCATCCCCGCCAGCGGCAGCCGGTACTGCAGGGCCTCGATCAAGCGCATATTGGCGCCCGGTCGCACGCTGGGTCGGGCCTTGGAGAGGTCTGCCATGGGTGGGGTCTCTTTGTAATCCGGATGAAACCGGAGGAGTTTATTGCAATGCAGCAGACTTACAGGGTGCTTGTGCCAAGGCCTCGGCGGCGGGGCTCACTGCCCCGCCGCCGCCATCGGCAACGGCGTCCAGGCCTGGCGGCGTCAATTCAATTCGTTGCGGTAGAAATGCTGGTCGGTGTTGTACAGGCCGCGGCGCAACTCCACGGGCTGGTCGCCATAGGTGAAGGACAGCCGCTCCACGCTGAGCAAGGGGCTGCCGGGCGGCAAGGCCAGCAGCCCGGCACTTGCCGCGTCGGCGGCCAACGCCCTGATTTTCTCCTCGGCGCGGATCATGCGAACGCCGAATTCAGCCTCAAACATGCCGTACATCGGGCCTTTGTAGTCAGCCAGGCGCTCGGCCGTCAGGCCCTTGAACAGCGCGCCGGGCAGCCAGATCTCGTCCAGCACCACCGGCTTGGCGTGGGCCAGCAGCAAGCGGCGCAGTTGCACCACCGCATCGCCACTCTTGAGGCCCAGCATGCGCGCCACATCGGCCGGCGCGCGGATGCGCCGGCAGTCCAGCAGGCGGCGCGCCATGCTGCGGTCGCCGCCGTCATCGGGCATCAGCCGCAAGAAGCGGTACTGGATCTGCTGCTCGGCATGGGTGGCCACAAATGTGCCCTTGCCCTGGCGGCGCACCAGCAGGTTGTCAGCCGACAACTCATCGATCGCCTTGCGCACCGTGCCCTGGCTGACCTTGAAGCGCAGCGCCAGGTCTTGCTCGCTGGGGATGGACTCACCGGGCTTCCAGGCGCCGGCCTGCAGTTCACGCGTGATCAGGCCCTTGATCTGGCGGTAGAGCGGGCTGAAGGCCGGGCCTACCAAAGCAGTGTGCGGGCCGCCCTCAGCGCCGGCGCTGGCGTTGGGCTGCGGTGCGGCGGGCGGTGGGGCAGGCATGGGCCGGCATTGCAGCACAATAACCAACCCCCATCCCATCCCCATCCTGCTGGAGCCTCCCATGAGCAAGAAGCCCGTTCGCGTGGCCGTTACCGGCGCCGCCGGCCAGATCGGTTATGCCCTGCTGTTCCGCATCGCCTCGGGCGAAATGCTGGGCAAGGACCAGCCCGT
>JANLZT010000822.1:0-2655 GCA_031366465.1 Betaproteobacteria bacterium
GGCCGCTGCGCCCGGCTGATGACGGTGACGGTGCGGCCGGGCCGGCCGAATGGCGCGGCCTCGTCGTTTTTCAGCGGCATCATCCGCGAGCCCTTGGCGGGCCTGGAGGCGATCTGCCCGGTGTCGCCCGAGGTGTCGCACCCGGTCAGCTCACCGCAGCGCACGGTGGACGGCCTGATCAAAATCTACGAGGCCAGCCGCGAGGCCTTTGGCGGTCGCACCGCGATGAACCTGCCGGCGCTCAATGTCACGGTGGCGCAGATGCTGGCGGCACTCGAAGAAGTGGCCGGCCCTGCAGTGCGAGCCCGAGTGCGCTTTGAGCGTGACGAGCGGATCGCCGGCATCGTCGCCAACTGGCCCGGCGGCGCCCGCGCCGACCGCGCTGCGGCCCTCGGCCTGCTGCCAGAAGCAAGCTTCGCCGACATCATCCGCCAGTACATCGCCGACAACGCCGGCCATCCCGATGCCTTGAAGGGCCTGGCATGAACCAGCTCGATCTGCAGGGCCGGGTGGCCATCGTCACCGGCGGCGCCCAGGGCATCGGCCATGCCACCGCCCGGCGCATGCTGGCCAGCGGCGCCAGCCTGCTGCTGTGGGACATCGACGGCGCCAGGCTGGCCCAAGCGGTGACCGAGCTGTCGGCGCTGGGCCCGGTGAGCGGCGCGGTGGTCGAGCTGACCGACGAGGTGGCGGTTGCCGCTGCCGCCAGCGCTGCGGTGGTGCAGCACGGCCGCATCGACATCCTGGTCAACAACGCCGGCATCACCGGCGGCAATGGCCCGACCTGGACGCTCGACCCCGCCGTGTGGCGCCGGGTGCTGGAGGTCAACCTGGTAGCACCCTTCCTGGCCTGCCGCGCGTTGGTGCCGCAGATGATCAATCAGGGCTACGGCCGCATCGTCAACATCGCCTCAGTCGCCGGCAAGGAGGGCAACCCCAACGCCAGCCACTACAGCGCCAGCAAGGCCGGCCTGATCGCGCTGACCAAATCCCTGGGCAAGGAGCTGGCCACCCAGGGCGTGTTGGTCAACGCGGTGGCGCCGGCCGCAGCCCGCACCGCGATCTTCGACCAGATGGCGCCCGAACACATCGCCTTCATGCTGGGCAAAATCCCGATGGGCCGGCTGGTGACGGTGGACGAGGTGGCAGCGATGGTGGCCTGGCTGGCGTCGGAGGACTGCAGCTTTTGCACCGGCGCGGTGTTTGATCTGTCGGGCGGGCGGGCTACTTACTGAGCGTCCTGGGGCCTGGTGGTGCTCTGGGTGTCGCGTTTGGGCTCGTTGTTGACTTTGCTGGGCTGCTTGAATGCAGTCATTCAATGGTTTGAGCGAGAGCGTCGCGCCGGGCTGGCGTGTTCTGCTCCATGTCCCCCGCCGCCGGCCAAAAGCCGCCGCCGGCTCCTCCTTTACTTGCGCAGAACACGCCAGCCCGTCACGACGCTCCATCACTGTTGCGGCGCTCCGAGGTGTTGAAACCTTCGACGTCCACCTGCGTTGCCGGGCCGAGGGCGCCGGGTGACCGGATGCCGTAAGTAAAGGAGGAGCCGTCGGCGGTTTTGCCGGCGGCGGGGGACATGGAGGCAGCCGGTCACCCGGTGGCCTCGGCCTCGCTCAAGCGCTGAACGTTCTTTTCCGAACGCCGCCAAAGCAGCCCGTGGCTACGCCCGCAACGAGCCCATGCCCGACATCCCCGACTGCCGCTCACTCGCCCACCAGCCCAATCAATCCCCGCCGTAACGCTGCCGCGCCAGCGCCGCGCCCTGGGCCAGCGCCACCAGTTTGGCCTCGGCCACCGCCCGAGACATCGGCGCCAGGCCGCAGTTGGTGCAGGCCAGCAGGCGCTGGCGCGGCACAAACTGCAGCGCGCGGCCGATGGTGTCGGCCACCTCCTCGGGGGTTTCGATCTTGTCATTCGCCACGTCGATCACACCCACCATCACGTCCTTGCCCGCCAGCAGCGCCATCAGCTCGGCCGGCACCCGAGAGTGGATGCTCTCCAGGCTGACCTGGTCGATGGCACTGGCGGCCAGCGCCGGCAGCACTTGTTCGTACTGGCGCCACTCGGCGCCCAGGGTGCCCTTCCAGTCGATGTTGGCCGCGATGCCATAGCCGTAGCAGATGTGCACCGCCGTCGTGCAGCTCAAGCCCCTGGCGGCCCGCTCCAGCGCCTTGACGCCCCAGTCGGCCGCGTCGGCCATGTAGACATTGAAGGCCGGCTCGTCGAACTGCACCACGTCCACACCGTCGGCCTGCAAGGCCAGCGCCTCCTGGTTGAGCAGCTCGGCAAAGGCGAAGGCCAGCGCGACGCGGTCACCGTAAAAGCGGTCGGCCACGGTATCGACGATGGTCATCGGGCCGGGCAGCGTGAACTTGATTTTGCGCGTGGTGTGGGCCCGCAGGAAGCGCGCCTCGGTGGCATGCACGCGGCGTTTGAGCGCCAGCGCTGACACCACCTGCGGCACCATCGCCTTGTAGCGATCATTGCGGATGCCCATCTCCACCTTGTGCTCAAAGTCGATGCCCGCCACCTGCTCCAAAAAGCCGTGCACAAAGTGCTGGCGCGACATCTCGCCGTCGCCGATCACGTCCAGGCCGGCGTCCTCCTGGGCCTTGATCCACAGCAGCGTGGCATCGAGCTTGGCCTGCGCCAGCGCAT
>JANLZT010000597.1:0-3353 GCA_031366465.1 Betaproteobacteria bacterium
CCCGCCAATTTGAGGGCACCGGCGCGCTGGTGCAGGCCCTGGGCGATGCGCCGGTTTGCGCTGCGGTGCTGGTCAAGGGCTCGCGCTTCATGCGCATGGAACGGGTGGTGGCCGCGCTGCAACAACCCGGCAGCAGCGACCTGGAGAAGGACGGCCATGCTGCTTAGCCTGTCGAGCCCTGGAGTGCGCCATGCTGCTTAGCCTGTCGCAGTGGTTGCTGGCCCAGCACCCCGACTGGGGTTTTCTGCGCGTCTTCCAGTACCTCACCTTCCGCGCGGTGATGTCGGCGCTGACGGCGCTGGTGATCGGCCTGTCGATGGGGCCCTGGGTGATCAACAAGCTCACCGAGCTCAAGATCGGCCAGCCCATCCGCGCCTATGGCATGGCCAGCCACCTGGCCAAGCGTGGCACGCCCACCATGGGCGGGGTCTTGATCCTGCTGGGCATCGGCGTTGCCACGCTGCTGTGGTTCGACTGGACCAACCGCTTTGTCTGGGTGGTGATGCTGGTGACCTTCGGCTTTGGCGCGGTCGGCTGGGTGGACGACTGGCGCAAGGTGGTGCAAAAAGACCCCGAGGGCATGCGCTCGCGGGAGAAGTTTTTCTGGCAATCGCTGATCGGTCTGGTGGCCGCGCTTTACCTGGCCTTCAGCGTGTCCGAGACCACCAACTTGCGGGTGCTGGAGCTGTTCGTGCGCTGGGTGCAGAGCGGGTTTTCCAATGACCTGCCGCCCAAGGCCGATTTGATGCTGCCGTTTTTCAAGACCGTGAGCTACCCGCTGGGGGTGTTCGGCTTCATCACGCTGAGCTACTTTGTGATTGTTGGCGCCAGCAATGCGGTGAACTTCACCGACGGGCTGGACGGCCTGGCCATCATGCCGGTGGTGCTGGTGGGCTCGGCGCTGGGCATCTTTGCCTACATCGTGGGCAATGCGGTCTACAGCAAATACCTGCTGTTCCCGCACATCCCGGGCGCTGGTGAGCTGATGATCTTCTGCGGCGCATTGGCCGGCGCGGGCCTGGCGTTTTTGTGGTTCAACGCCCACCCGGCGCAGGTCTTCATGGGTGACGTGGGTGCGCTGTCGCTGGGCGGCGGCCTGGGCACGGTGGCGGTGATCACCCGGCAAGAGATCGTGCTGGGCATCATGGGCGCGGTGTTCGTGGCCGAGGTGCTGTCGGTGATGCTGCAGGTGAGCTGGTTCAAGTACACCAAGCGCAAGTACGGAGTCGGCCGGCGCATCTTCAAGATGGCGCCGCTGCACCACCATTTTGAGAAGAGCGGCTGGACCGAGACGCAAGTGGTGATCCGCTTCTGGATCATCACCATGCTGCTGTGCCTGGTCGGCCTGGCCAGCCTGAAGCTGCGCTGATGACCCCCACGCTCACTCCGTTGGCTGCCCCCCAAGGGGGCGCGCAAGCCCCTTGGGGCGGCCCGGCGGGGCTTGCCACCGCCATGAATCATCTCGCCAACCTGAACGTGCTGGTGCTGGGCCTGGGTGAGTCCGGCCTGGCGATGGCGCGCTGGTGTGCGCGTTTTGGTGCGACGGTGACGGTATGGGATTCACGCGAGCTGCCACCCCAGGCGGCTGCGCTGCGCGCCGAGGTGCCCGCTGCCCGGCTGCGCAGCGGCGCACTGGCCGCCGATGCGCTGGCCGGCGTGCAGATGCTGCTCAAGAGCCCCGGCCTGGCGCCTGGCGATGAGCGCATTGCCCCGCTGCTGGCGCTGGCGCGTGCCAGCGGCATCGCGGTGGGCGGTGAACTGGACCTGTTCGTCCGCGCGCTGGTCGATCTGAGGGCCGAGCGCGGCTATGCGCCCAAGCTGCTGGCCATCACCGGCACCAATGGCAAGACCACCACCACGGCGATGTGCGCCTTGCTGGTAGAGCGGTGCGGCCTGCGGGTGGCGATGGCCGGCAACATCGGGCCGACCATGCTCGACACCCTGGCCTCGGCGCTCGACGCCGATGCGCAGATGCCGCTCGACGCCGATGCGCAGATGCCGCTGGATGCCGATCTCGCCGAGCCTGCCCTGCCCCAGGTCTGGGTGCTGGAGCTGTCGAGCTTTCAGCTTGACGGCGCGACCCATGGCACGACGGGCTTTGCGCCCGACGCCGCCACGGTGCTCAACATCAGCCAGGACCACCTGGATTGGCACGGCAGCATGGACGCCTATGTGGCGGCCAAGGCCCACATCTTTGGCGAGCACACGCTGCGGGTGATCAACCGCGATGACCCGCGGGTGGCCTTGATGCTGCCGGCGCTGGTGATGGCCAAAGGCGGGCGCGGCAAGCCGGCACTGGCGCTGGGCCCCAAGGTCTGCCGCTTCGGGCTGGACGCGCCGCAGCGGCCGGGTGACTTCGGCCTGGTGGTCGAGGCCGGCATGGCCTGGCTGGTGCGGGCGCGCGAGATGGACGAGACCTTGAAACGGCTCAAACCCGGCCAGCACGGCGATGCCGACGAGATCCACCTGCAGCGCCTGATGCCGGCCGATGCGCTGCGGGTGCGCGGCCGCCACAACGCCGCCAATGCGCTGGCCGCACTGGCGCTGACCACCGCCATCGGCTGCCCGCTGAACCTGCTGTTGCACGGCCTGCGGGAGTACCACGGCGAGCCGCACCGGGTCGAGTTCGTCGCCACCGTGGGCGGCGTGCCGGCCTATGACGACAGCAAGGGCACCAATGTGGGCGCCAGCCTGGCGGCCTTGCTGGGCCTGGGCGCCGAGCAGGCACCGGGCAAGCTGCTGGTGATCCTGGGCGGTGACGGCAAGGGCCAGGATTTCACGCCGCTGGCTGCGGCCGTGGCCCAGCATGCCCGCGCGGTGGCGCTGATCGGCCGCGACGCCGCCGCCATCGACGCGGCCCTGGCCGGCCATGCCGGCGCCGCCGCCGTGCCGCGCCAGCACCATGCCAGCCTGCCGGCTGCGGTGGCCTGGTGCTTCGACCAGGCCCGGCCGGGCGATGCGGTGCTGCTCAGCCCGGCCTGCGCCAGCCTGGACATGTTCCGCAACTATGGCCACCGGGCCGAGGTGTTCGTCGATGCGGTGCGCGCACGGGCCCATGCCCTGGGGGAGGTGGTCTGATGGGCGCGGCCATCGCAAAGGGCCCACTGGCCGGCATCCGCCAGACCCTGCAAGGCCTGCTGGCGCGTGGCAACCCGGGGGATGTGCCGCTGCCCATCCGCGACTGGGACGGCTCACCCACCGGTCAGCCGGCCCGCATCTCGGGCTTTGATGCCGGGCTGGTTTGGTGCGTGGTGGGCCTGCTGGCACTCGGCCTGGTGATGGTGTACTCGGCCAGCGTGGCGCTGCCCGACAGCCCCAAATATGCACGTTACGCGTCCACCTTCTTCCTGGGC
>JANLZT010000058.1:0-10576 GCA_031366465.1 Betaproteobacteria bacterium
ACGGCCGGGTGGTGCGCGGCCCGGACTGCGGCCGGCCACCGCCGCGGCCCAAGCCGGCCGCGTCGGCTGAAATGGCAGCCTCGGCCACTTCCGCAGCCTCCGCACCCTGACCCCGGCTGCGGGCTCAGTCAGCGTTGAACAGGCCCTCAAAGCGCTGCCGAAGCTCGCGCTTGAGCAGCTTGCCGCTGGGGTTCTTGGGCAGGGCATCGACAAACACCACGCCCTTGGGCGTCTTGAAGTGGGCCAGTTGCGCCGCGCAGTGGGCGATGACTTGCGCTTTGTCGAGTGCCGCGCCGGGCTTTTGCACCACCACCGCCGTCACAGCCTCGATCCAGCGCGGGTGGGGCAGGCCGATCACTGCCACCTCACTGACGCCGCTCAGCCGGTACAGCGCCTCTTCGACCTCGCGGCTGGCGACGTTCTCGCCGCCGGTCTTGATCATGTCCTTCTTGCGATCGACCACCGTGATGTAGCCCTCGTCGTCGAGGGTGGCCAGGTCGCCCGAGTGGAACCAGCCGCCCTCGAAGGCCGCCGCCGTGCGCTCGTTGTCATGGAAGTAGCCCAGCAGCAACTGCGGTGAGCGGTGCACGATCTCGCCGATCTGGCCCGGCGCCACGTCGTTCATCGCCTCATCCACCACCCGGGTCTCGACATTGATCGCCGGCCGCCCGGCCGAGCCGGGCTTGCGCAACTGGTCCTCGGGCTTGAGCACGGTGGCCAGCGGCGCAATCTCGGTCTGGCCATAAAAGTTCCACAGCCGCATCTGCGGGAGGCGCTCAATCAGCTCGCGCATCACCGCCACCGGCATGATCGACGCGCCGTAATAGCCCTTGCGCAGGCTGCTCAAATCATGTTGCTCGAACAGCGGTGACCGCAGCAGCCCAATCCACACCGTGGGCGGCAGAAAGAACTGGCTGATGCGGTGGCGGGCGATCAGCGGCAGCAGGTTCTCGGGGGTGGGTTTACTGGTGATGATGCTGGTGCTGCCCAGGTAGACGCTGGGGCCGAGAAACACATCCAACTGCGCGCAGTGGTAGAGCGGCAGCGCATGCAGCACGGTGTCGGCCTCGGCCATCTCGCCCTCGATGATGCAGCTGACGTACTGGTCGATCACCGCGCTGTGGGTGAGCATGGCGCCCTTGGGCAGGCTCTCGGTGCCGCTGGTGTAGACGATCTGCAGCAGGTGGTGGCCGTTGAACTCGGGCTCGGGGCAAGGGTGTTGGCCCAGGTCGGTGGCGGCCAGGGCGTTGAAATCCAGGCAATCGGGCGGGCAGATGGACGGGTCTTCTGACGGCAGCCACAAAAAGCGCGTGATCGCGGTGCCACGGCTGGCGGCATCGCGCCCCAGCGCATGCAAGCCTGAATCGACCGCCAGCAGACGCACCCCGGCATGGCCCAGGACGAAAGCCGCCTCGTCGGCATTGAGCATGAAGTTCACCGGCACCAGCACCGCGCCCAGCCGGGCCAGCGCAAAGCGCAGCGCCGCAAAGCCATGTGAATTGCGCGCCAGCACGCCCACATGCTCGCCCTTGGCCACGCCCTGGGCCAGCAGGCCGGCGGCCAGGCGGCTGACCAGGGCATCAAACTCACGCCAGGTCCAGGCGGTGTCGCCACAGACGATGCCGGTCTTGTGGGGCAGCCGCGCGGCGGTGCGGTGCAGCAGATCAGACAAGGTCTGGCGGCGGATGGCGGGGTGGTTGTGCAAGGCGGGCTCCGGGGCTGGCTTGGCTGCACGCTAGCCGCTGCCAGCCGGCCAGGCTATTGGGGCCATCACCGGCCACAGCCGGCCTTACAGTGGCCCCCCATGTACGACGCACCCCTGACCGCGCTGGTGCTCAGTGGCGGTGGCGCCCGCGCCGCCTACCAGGTGGGGGTGCTGCGCGCCATCGTGGCGCTGCGGCGCCAGCGCCAGGGCTCGCGGGCCCGGGTGCGCAACCCTTTTGGGGTGATCGTCGGCACCTCGGCCGGCGCCATCAATGCCGCCGCGCTGGCCTGCCAGGCCGACCGCTTCGAGGCCGCGCTGGAGGTGCTGGCCAAGGTCTGGCAAAACTTCGAGACCGGGCAGGTCTACCGCGCCGACAGCCTGGGCGAGATCCACACCGGCGCCGGCTGGCGCACCATGTTGTCGGTGGGCCAGCTGGTCTCGCGCTGGCGGCGCGACCAGCCACGCTCGCTGCTGGACAACCGGCCGCTGGCCGAGTTGCTGCGGCGCTGGCTGCCGCTGGACCGGCTGCCAATGCTGCTGCAACAGCGCCAATTGCACGGCCTGGCCATCACCGCGTCGCGCTACAGCACCGGTGAGCACGTCACCTTCTACAGCATGGACAAGCCGGTCGAGCCCTGGCTGCGTTCGGGCCGCATCGTCGTGCCGTCGGTCATCAGCCACCCGCACCTGATGGCCTCGTCGGCGATCCCCTTCATCTTCCCGCCGACGCAGTTGACGATGGCGGGCGGCAGCGGCTGGTATGGCGATGGCTCGATGCGCCAGACCGCACCGCTGTCACCGGCCATCCACCTGGGCGCCGAGCGGCTGCTGATCATCGGCGCCGGCCGCATGCACGGCCCGCCGGCCAACCCGCCACCCGACGAGCCGCCGCCGACCTGGGCCCAGGTGGCCGGCCACGCGATGGCCAGCATCTTTCTGGACGCGCTGGCGGTCGACATCGAGCGCATGCAGCGCATCAACCGCACCCTGGCCCTGCTGCCCGACAGCGCCCGCCAGGACACGCCGCTGCGGCCACTGGAGTCGCTGGTGATATCCCCCAGCCAGCGCATCGACGAGATCGCCACCCGCCACCAGGCGCTGCTGCCCAAGGCGGTGCGGGCGCTGCTCAACGGCGGCGCCGCAGTGACGCCCGGCGACGGTGCCCAGGCCGAGGCCGGCCGCAGCGCGGCGATGGCCAGCTACCTGCTGTTTGAGGCGCCATTCACGCGCGAGCTGATGGCCCTCGGCGAGACCGATGCAATGGCCCGGCGCGACGAGGTGCTGCAGTTTTTTGCCTGGGACCGGCCAGGGCCGCGGCGCAGCCCGCTGGCCGAGACCTGGGTGCCACCGGCGCTGCCGGGCGGGGTGGTGGACATCGTGCTGACTTGATCGGCAAGCTTCATCGGCAATCGTCTGGCTGCGGCCAGTTCGGCCGCACTAGTGCTCCGACCCATAAGTTTCGGAACATGATGAAAACGATGGATTCGTTTGCCAGGCTAGGCGCAAACCACAGCCATAGCCTTTGCTATGGCGAGGATTTGCAACGACGCAGGGCGGACGAAGACACGTTTTCATGTTTCGAAATTTGTGGGTCGGAGTACTAGCTGGGTGTTGCCGCCGGTGCCGCCACCGCAGCAGGCACAAAGCCCTGGTCGGCCAGCGTCTTGACCACCCCGCGCAGCAGCAAGTTATGGGCGAAGCCCAGGGTGTACTGGCGGGCGCCCGGGCGGATGGGCTCAAGCATGCCGTTGTCCAGCAGCTTGCGGATTTGGTAGGTACGCTGGTTGGCGTTGAGCCCAGGCAGTGCGGCCTCCAGGTCGGCCGCCTTGACCACACCGCCCTGGATGGTGCGCACCAGCACGGCATGCTCCTGCGCGGTGACCCACTGGCGTTGCCGCGCATGCAGCACCGCCGGTATCAGCACCTGGGCCTGCAGGTGGGCGTAGTCAGATAGGCGGATGACCTTTTGCAGCTCGTCGCGGATACCGGCCAGCACATAGAGGCACCAGGCTTCCAGATCGGCCTCGGCGCCGCTGTCGGCCTGGCTGAGCAGGCTGTAATAGCGGTTGCGGTCGGCGCAGAACACCGCCGCCGGGTTCAGCAATCGGCCCGCCGCCGCCACCTGGAAGCCGTATTTGATGAGCAGGGCATGCGTCATCAGCCGCACCACCCGGCCATTGCCGTTGCCAAAGGGGTGCACCCAGGCAAAGCGATGGTGGGCCAGGGCCACCTTCATCAAGTCGTACTTGGGTGGGTGGGCCTGGTTGACGAAGGCTGTCAACTCGGCCATGTAGCCTGGCACCTCCAGCGCGTCGGGCGGCAGGTGCGGTGCGGCGGCAATTTGCACCGGGCCGCTGCGGTATTGGCCCGGGCTGCGGTCGCCCTCGCGCTGCAGCCCTTGCACCGTGGTGGCATGCAGGCCGCGCAACAGATGCTCGGTGATGGGGGCGCCAGGTTCCACCGCCTCTTCCACCTGCCGCATGGCGGCTTCGATGTTGTCCAGCTCACGCAAGGTGTCGGACGGCTGCGCGGTGGGCGCCAGCTTGGCGTCCACATAGTCGGCCAGCGTGGTGTGGTTGCCCTCGATGCGCGCCGAGGCCAGGCTTTCCAACAGGTGGAACACCATCTTCAACTGCAGGAAGACCGGCATCGGTGTGCTGCCGCGCAGCTCCAGCCGGCGAAGGTGCTCCAGATCGGTGAGCACATCCAGCAAAGGCGACTCGAACCGGGGATTCAACAAGCGCAGATCGTGGTGAATGAACTGTGGCATGGTTTGAATCATCTGCAAAGGCTTGCCATGCTATCTTCAAAAATCAAGAATAAATTGTTCTGTGGCAGCTACTTGCAGCATTCAATGAAAGTTTTTAACTTGATTTCTGTAGCACTGTATGTTGACTTGGGTTGACAACCCACGCTGAATCTTGAGCGCCCACCAGGCCGGGTCACAGCCCCGCCGCTAGCGCCCGCGTCACCTCGGCCGCGCTTACCGGACGGCAGGCCTGAAAGCCCTGGCCGGCCCACAGCGGCGAGAAATCGCCCCGCCCTTCGGCCTCGGCACGCGCCCGCAATGGCGCCAGTGCCGCCGCCGCCGCCGGGAAGGCCGGCGCCAGCCCGCTCACCGGCCCCAGCGCCTGCATCAGGCGGTTGTGCAGGCCGCGCGCCAGGCCGCCGGTGAACAGATTGGTCAGCACGCTGCGGGCGGCAGGGTCTTGCAGCGCGGCGCGGTGGGCGGCGCTGATGCGGGCCTCGGGGCACAGCAAATAGGCGGTGCCGGCCTGCACCGCTGCCGCGCCCAGGCCGATGGCGGCGCGCACGTCCTCGGCCGTGCCAATGCCGCCGGCCGCGATCACCGGCAGCCGCAGCGCCGGCACCAGTTGCTGCAACAGCGCCAGGGTGGGCCGCTGCAGGGCCGGGTCGGTGTCCAGAAAGTGGCCGCGGTGGCCCCCCGCCTCCAGGCCCTGGCCGATCACCGCATCGGCGCCATGGGCCTGCAGCCACAGCGCCTCGCGCAATGTGGTGGCCGACGACCACACCGCCACCCCCAGGCGCTTGACGCGCGCCAGCAGCGCGGGTGCCGGCAGGCCGAAGTGGAAGCTCACCACCGCCGGCGGCTGGGCCTCCAGCACCTCGGCCATCGCGTCGTTGAAGGGTTGGCGGCTGGCTGCGGCGGGGCCAGCCGCTGCAGCCGGGCCCAGCCCGAGTTCATCGTAAAAGCCCTGCAAGGCGGCGCGCCAGGCGGCCTCGCGGGCCGGGTCGGGCGCTGCCGGCTGGTGGCAAAAGAAGTTGACGCTGCAGGGCCCTCCGGCCTCGGCCGCCAGCCGCGCCAGCGCGCGCGCCAAAGCATCGGCACCCAGCATCGCCGCCGGCAGCGAGCCCAGCGCCCCGGCCTGCGTGGCGGCAATCGCCAGGTCGGTGTCCTGCGCACCGGCCATCGGCGCCTGGATGATGCGCGCCGGCACCACCGCCGATGCGCTCATGGCTGGGCCCCCGCGCGCATCCTGTCCACGCTGTCGCGGATCAGGTGGCCGGCGATCGAGAAGCGCGGCGGGATGCCGGGCAGCTCATCGATGGCGAACCACTGGGCGTCCTCGATTTCGCCGGCCTGCGGCACGATCTGGCCGGCCACGTACTGCGCGGTGTAGGCCACCATCAAGCTGTGCGGGAAGGGCCAGCTCTGGCTGCCGAAGTAGCGCAGGCCGCTGACCTGCAGGCCCACCTCCTCGGCCACCTCGCGGTGCACGCAGTCCTCCAGCGATTCACCGGCCTCCACGAACCCGGCCAGCGCGCTGTACATGCCCCGGGCGTAGTGTGGGCTGCGCGCCAGCAGCAGCTCACCCGGGCGCCAGACCAGGGCCATCATGGCCGGGCTCAGGCGCGGGTAGGCGCTGTGCTGACAGGCCGGGCAGACGCGGGCCCGCTCGCCCGGCTGCAACTGTGTGGCGCCGCCGCAGACACCGCAAAAGCGGTGGCTGCGGTCCCACTCCAGCACCTGTGCGGCGCGGCCGGCCAGCGCCGCCAGGCCGGTATCGAAGCGCAGCATCGCCACGCGCAACGGCACCGGCGCCCAGCCCTCGGGCGCGGCCGGCAGCAGCAGCGCCCAGCAATCCTGCCCGGCCAGGCTGCCCAGGTAGTGCTGGGCCGTGGCCACTGCTGCCAGGCCCAGCGGGACCAGAGGCTGCAGGCTGCCGGGGTCGCCATCGGGCAACAGCAACTGGTTGCCGACAAACGCAAAACACCAGGCGGTGGGTGTCGGCTCGGCCTGGGGCTGGGAGGCGGGGATGAAGGGCATGCCGGACCTGCTGCAAGAAGGGAGGCGGCATCATCGCCGAAGGTCCCTAGCGAGATTGACGCCCGGGTGACCCCCCGTCGCCGCTCAAGCCGGCGTCGGCGGCCAGCCGATCAGCGCCTGGCCCGGCGCCGGGTGGGCCAGTGCCTGCTGCACCCGCCAGGCCGCCCAGGCGTCGTTGGCGGCATACACCAATTGCGCCGGGCTCAGCCCTGGCTGGGCCCAGTTGGTGGTGGTGACCTTCCTGGACTTGGCAAAGCGCTGGCCAAACACCAGCGCCACCGCCGCGCGCACACCGATGTCGCGCCGGTAGCCGCGCTGCAGAAACACCGTGTTCAGGTCCAGCACAGCCTGGGGCAGCAGGCCCAGCTTGGCCTGGATCTGGGCCCGGTCCGAGCCCAGGCCGAAGCCTGCCTTGACCAATGCCGCCGACTGCAGCAACTCGCGCAGCGGCCCCAGGCAGGCCGGCCGGTGCAACTGGAAGATGTAGGCCCGATCAGCCAGCGCAAACTGCACGATGTGCGGGCCATCGCTGATCTCGCCGACCTTGAAAGTGGGCTTGGATTCAGTGTCAAAACCCGCCATGCCGGCCGCCAGGATCGCGCTGGCGGCGGCGTCGATGCGGGCCGGCGTGTCAGGCACCTCGATCTGCGCCAGCGTCAGCCCGGCAAACGGTGGCAGCAGCGCGATCTGGTCCTTCTCGGGCACCGGCAGGCGCGGCGCCGGGCGGGGGCGCGGTGCGGTTGCAGGCGGGTCGCGGTCAGGCATGGGATACCAGGCTCAGCGCCGCTCAGCGCAGCGGGATCGGCGTGGCGCGGTCCACCGCCACCGCGGTGACGCTGTTCTGCGGCGAGCCGTCGATCAGCCGGTCAGAGTAGGTCAAATAAACCAGCGCATTGCGCTTGGCATCAACGATGCGCACCACCCGCAACTTCTTGAAGATCAATGAGATGCGCTCGGAGAACATCTCCTCCTGCTGCTTGATCGGTTTGGCAAAGCTGATAGTGCCGACCTGGCGGCAGGCGATGGACGCCTCGGCCTTGTCCTCGGCCAGGCCCAGCGCCCCCTTGACGCCGCCGGTCTTGGCGCGCGAGACAAAGCAAGTCACGCCGGCAACGGCCGGGTCGTCATAGGCATCGACCACCACCTTGTGGTCGGGGCCGATCAGGATGAAGGCGGTGTCGACCGCGCCGATCTGCTCGGCGCGGGCGGCGCTGGCCAACGCCAGCCCACCAACGGTGACGAATGCTGCCAGGGCGGCCTGGGCGCCGCAGCGGCCAAGGCGGTGGGGGCGAAGAAAGCGCATCGGTTCAACTCCTGCAGGGCGGGCAAGCCTAGCATTGCCCGCAGCACTGCCCGGCGTGATAGAACCGGCCCCCGCCCTGCCCCGCGCCAGCCGCCCCGCCAGCCCCCGACATGCAGATCACCATCGAGCCCGGCACCCAGTTGTTTGTCGACATCGAGGGCCCCGGCCTGGTGCCCGACGGCGCTTTGATGCGCGACAAACCCAGCCTGGTCCTGCTGCACGGCGGGCCGGGCTACGACCACTCGGGCTTCAAGCCGGTCTTCTCGGGCCTGGCCGACATCGCCCAGATCGTCTATTACGACCACCGCGGCCATGGCCGCAGCAGCCGCTGCCCGCCCGATCAATGGACGCTCGACACCTTTGCCGACGACCTGGTGCGGCTGTGCGCCGCGCTGGGCATCACAAAGCCCATCGTGCTGGGCCAGAGCTTTGGCGGCTTCGTGGCCCAGCGCTACATCGCCCGCCACCCCGGGCATGCGGCCAAGGTGGTGTTGTCCAGCACCTCGCCCCACCTGGGGCTGGCGCGCAAGCTGGCGATGTTCGAGCGGCTGGGCGGCGTGCCCGCACGCGAGGCCGCCCGCGCCTTCTGGACCACGCCCTGCGCCGCCACCTGGGCGCCCTATCAAAAACACTGCCTGGCGCTGTACAACACCCGTCCGCCGGCTGACCCTCTGGCGCGCGGGCGCACGCTGTTCAACGAGGCCATCCTGTTTGCCTCGGCCAGCGGCGAGCAGCAGACCATGAACCTGCTGCCCGGCCTGGCCGCCGCCGCCTGCCCGGTGCTGGTGATGGTGGGCGACGACGACCCGGTCTGCCCGCTGGCCGACGCCCTCGACATCGCCGCCGCCCTGCCGCCGCAATGGCTGCAACTGGCGCGTTTTGCCGACGCCGGCCACGGCGTCTGGCGCGACCAGCCCGAGGCCGCGATGGCGCGGCTGCGTGAGTTCATCCTGCAAGCCGACTGAGCAAATCCACGCATGAAAACCTACAACATCGAGATCCACAAGGTCAAGGCGATGTCCAACGCCCATGGCCTGATCAACGTGCGCATCGACGCCAGCGTCGCGCCCAGCGCCCGCCAGCGCGATGCCGACGAGGCCGGTGAGCCGGTGACCATCCTCAGCCTGACCGAGGACAACGCCCGGGTGATGATGCTGCTGCTCAAGGCGCAGATCGCCGAGTTCGACAAGCGCAAGGCCAAGAGTAGGTTCTGACCCGCAGGTTCTGACCAATCCTGGGCATACCCCGACCGCCTCGGCCCCCACCGCCATGCCGCTGCCCGCCTTTACGCCCCTCGACAGCCGGCGCCTGACGTTGCGCCCGGTCGGCGGCGACGACCTGCCCGACCTGTTTGAGGTCAACCGCGACGACGAGGTGACGCGCTACCTGCCCTACACGTCCTGGCAGACCCGCGAGGACAGCACCAGTTGGCTGGCCCGCATGCAGGCCCTGGCCGACGCCGGCAGCGCGGTGCAACTGGTGATGCAGCGCCGCAACGATGCCAAGGTGATCGGCAGCGTGCTGCTGTTCAAGCATGACGAGGCCAGCGCCCGCATCGAGCTGGGCTATGTGCTGGGCCGCGCGCATTGGCGCCAGGGCTATGCCCGCGAGGCGCTGCAGGCAGCCTGCGGCCAGGCCTTTGGCGCGATGGGCCTGCGCCGCATCGAGGCCGAGGTGCAGCCCGACAACCGCGCGTCCAACGCACTGCTGCTGGCGCTGGGCTTTGTGCACGAGGGCACGCTGCGCCAACGCTGGGTGGCCAAGCACCAGGCCTACGACACCCACATTTATGGCTGCCTGGCAGCCGAGTGGTGGGCCCGGCAGCCCGTTTGACCGGGGCCGCTGGGCTTTATCGGCTACCGTGGCGCTGCGACGCTGCCGCGGCCCGGCTTTGAGTCGCCCAGAAAGGTGATGCCATGAAGCGACGCATCCTCATCAGCCTGCTGGCAGGCCCGGCAGCCCTCATGGGCGGGGCCCTGCAAGCCCAGGCCCAGACTGCACCGCCCCTGCGCATCGCCTGGGTCTCGCTCGACAGCGCCGACGCCAAATCACCGGTCTTTGCGGCCTTCCGTGCCGGCCTGGCCGAGCTGGGCTATGTCGAAGGCCAGAACCTGCTGATCGAGGCCTGGTGGGGCGACGGCGCCACGGCCCGGCTGGACGCCCTGCGGCCCGACATCCTGCGCTCGCAGCCCGACCTGATCGTGGTCCAGGGCGGCGTGGCGCTGGTGCCGATGCGCCATGCCAGCGTCAACCGGCCGGTGCTGTTCAGCATGAGCGCTGACCCGGTCGAGGCCCGCATCGTCGCCAGCTATGCCCGCCCGGGCGGCCAGCTCACCGGCATCACGCTGTTTGCCGCCGAGCTGGCCGGCAAGCGGCTGGACATGCTCAAGCAACTGGTGCCGGGCCTCAAGCGGGTCGGCGTGGTCTCCAACCCGGCCCACCCGGGGGCCCAGCGCGAGCTGCAGGTGGCGCAGGCCGCCGCCAACGGCCTGGGCCTGTCGCTGCATTACTTCCCGGCCGGCAGCCCGGCCGAGCTGGACGGCGCGCTGGCCGGCATGGCCGCGGCCAAGGTTGGCGCGGTGCTGGTGTTCTCGGACGGCGTGGCGCTGGGCTATGCCGAGCGCCTGACCGAGTTCTCGCTGCGCCAGCGCATCCCCGTGGCCGCCGGCTGGGCGCCGTTTGCCCAGCGCGGCAGCCAGTTGGCCTACGGGCCGCAGTTCGCCGACGTCTACCGCCGCCTGGCCAGCTACGCCGACCGCATCCACAAAGGCGCGCAGCC
>JANLZT010000075.1:0-2213 GCA_031366465.1 Betaproteobacteria bacterium
TGCCGCTGATCCTGGCCCTGGCCGCCTGCAGCAGCCAGCCACCGGCACCCGACGCCGCCGCCGTGCTGCGGCGGGTGGACGCCGCGATGGGCGGCACCGACCTGCACAGCCTGCGCTTTGCCGGCCGGGGCACCGGCGCCACCTTTGGCCAGGCCTGGCAGCCCGGCCTGGCCTGGCCGGCGCTGAACTACTCGGTGCTGACCCGCTGGGTGGACTACGACCAGGCCGGCTTCCGCGAGGATTTTGGCCGCAGCCGGGCTGAACCCACCGGCGGCGGCGCCACCCCGCTGATGGGCCAGGGCGAGACCAAAGCCTCGGGCTCGGCCCAAGGCGCTTTTGCCTGGAACGGCGCGGGTGACAGTGCCAGCGCGTCGCCGGTGGCGCTGCCGGCCCGCATGCATGATTTGTGGACCACACCCCACGGCGTGCTCAAGGCGGCCCAGCGCTGGGGCGCGGTGGCCGGCCAGCGCAACGAGGACGGCCAGGCCTACACCACGCTGGCGCTGACGGTGCCCGGCCAGCTCACGGCCACCGCCTGGATCGATGCCCAGGACAGGGTGGCGCGCATCGATTCGGTGATGCCCCACCCGGTGCTGGGTGACACCCCCGTGCGCACCTTGTTCAGCGACTACCGCACGGTGGCGGGGGTGCAGTTCCCGCACCGCATCACCCAGAGCCAGGGCCAATGGCCGGTGCTGGACCTGACCGTGACCGAGGTGCAGCCCAACGCCCCAGTGACGCTGGAGGTGCCGGCGGCGGTGCGCAGCTTCACCGAACAGGTGGCGGTGCAAGCGGTGGCGCCGGGGGTGTGGTTCCTGGCCGGCGGCTCGCACAACAGCGTGGCGATCGAGGTGGACAAGCAGATCGTGCTGGTGGAGTCACCCTTGTACGACGGCCGCGCCGTGGCGGTGCTGGCCGCAGCCAATGCGCTGGTGCCCGGCAAGACGGTGCGCACGGTGATCAACTCGCACCACCACTTTGACCATGCCGGCGGCCTGCGCGCGGCCGCTGCGGCCGGCGCCACGCTGGTGACCAGTGCGCTGGCCAAGCCCTATTTCGAGCAGGTGCTGCACAACCCCAACCGGGTGGCACCGGACCGCCTGGCGGCCTCGGGCCGCAGCAAGATCGCCATCCTCGGCGTGAACGGCCGGCTGGCCCTGCACGACGGGCCGCGCAGCATCGAGGTGTTTGAGATGCAGGGCAGCGTGCACGCGGTGGGCTTGCTGATGGTTTATCTGCCCAATGAGCGGCTGCTGATCGAGGCCGATGCCTACACCCCCGGCGCGCCCGGCAGCCCGCCGCCGCCGGTGGTCAATGCCAACCAGCAGAACCTGGTGGACAACATCGACCGCCTGGGCCTGCAGGTGGACCGCATCCTGCCGCTGCACGGCCGGGTGGTGGCGATTGGCGAGCTGTACGCGCAGATCGGCCGCAAGCCCTAAGGTCGCATAGGCGCAGACCCCTAGAGTCCTGCCGCCTGCGGGCGCCGCCGCTCAAGCCAGGTCGGGCGCGATCTGCTCGGCGTAGTCGTAGAGATCGCCCAGGATGGCCTGGCCGCGCTCGTCGGCGGTCTCAGCCAGCGCATCGAGCTGCTCAAAGAACTGGGTCAGCGTGGTCAGCCCGCCCGCGCCGTCATGCAGGCGATCACAGCAATGCTGCTGCCAACGAGCGGCGTCTTCGTCACTCAGGGTGTCGTGAAAGTTGCGCGCCCGGTAGCGGAACAGCAGCTCGGCCAACCGGCCGTCCTCGAACACCGGCTGCTTGCCGGCCAGCTTGTCGGCCGGCAGCGCGCGCAGGCGGTCCAGCGTGCGGCGGTCGGCCGGGTTGACAAAGCCGCCGTACAGGTCTTCATCCACATCCGGCACGGCGCCACCGGCCGGCCGCTCAAAGACCTGGCGCCAGGGGATGGCCTCCAGCGCCCGGCTGTTGCGCTGCGCCCAGCCCGCATGGGCCAGGCCGGCGGCGATGTCCAGGCCCCAGCGCTCGGCCATGGCCGGTGCCAGGGTCTTCAAGTTGGCGATCACCACCGGGCTCTTGTTGATGTGGACGGTCTTGACCGGCAGGCGGCTGAGGCCCTCGGGCAGGTCCTCGGTCTTGCTGAACATCCGCAGCCGCAGCGTGGCGGCGTCCAGGCCCAGCAGCTCGGCGGGGTCATGCGCCAGATCCCAGACGATCAGCTCGTTCTTGTTGCTGGGGTGGCCCGCCAGCGGCCA
>JANLZT010000086.1:0-3185 GCA_031366465.1 Betaproteobacteria bacterium
CCCTGTCGATCACCGAGGCGTCGCGATTGCCCGACACATACCACATGATCACCTTGTCGCCCTTGCGGATCGCCTTGCCGCCGAGCTCGATATCCTCCGTCGCGGTGCGGCGCATATGGGCCAGCGGCGTCTGCCAGCGGATGATCTCTGGCACCATGCTGGTGATCAGGCCGGGGTCGGCCCGCAGCTTGGCGTACTCCGCCGGGTTCTGGTTGAGGGCGATGACCCCGCCGGTCATCGAGTTGCGGGTCGTGTCGTTGCCGCCCACGATCAGCAGGATCAGGTTGCCCATGTATTCCATCGGCCCCATGTTGCGAGTGGCGGCGCCGTGGGCCAGCATCGACACCAGGTCGGTGCGCGGCGGCTGGTTGATGCGCTCGTTCCACAGCCGGGTGAAGTAGCCCAGCATTTTCTTCAGTTCGCCCATCCGCACCTCGGGCTCGGGCGCGTCGGGGTTGGTGGCCTTGTTGGAGGTGGCCATGTCCGACCAATGCGTCAGCAGGCGCCGGTCCTCAAACGGGAAGTCAAACAGCGTGGCCAGCATCGCGGTGGTCAGCTCGATCGACACCTTGTCGACCCAGTCGAAGGTCTCGCCGCGCGGCAGGCTGTCCAGCACGGCCACGGTGCGCTGGCGGATCAGGTCTTGCCAGTTGTTGAGGTTGGCCGGCGCCACGATGGTGCTCACTGCTTTGCGCTGCTCATCGTGCTTGGGCGGGTCCATCGCGATGAACATCTGCAGTTGCTGCTCACCGGGCGGAAAGTCCATCAGCGTGATGCCGCCCTTGGCGAAATCGGACGAGAACACCGTCGGGTTGGTGTCCACCGCCATGATGTCTTGGTAACGGGTGACCGACCAGTAATGGCCGATGCCCGGCACCGGGCTGAAGGACCGGTGCACCGGGTCTTCGCGGCGCAGGCGCTCGAATACCAGCGGCGCGGTGTCGTCCACGAAGTAGGCGATGTCAGCCGGGTTCAGGGTGTCCAGCGGCAGCGCATTGATGCGGGCGCGGGCCTCGTCAAGGGCAGGGCGCTCAGTGGTGGCGGTGTTCATCGTGATCTCCCAAATTGCGAACAGGGTTCAGTGCTGGCCTCAGTGCTGGCCTCAGTGTTGGCCTTCCGGCATCGAGACCACCAGGCCGTCCAGCGCGTCGGTCACCGCGATCTGGCAGGCCAGGCGCGAGCTGTCGCGCAGCTCGGCGGCAAAGTTGAGCATCTCGTCTTCATTGCTGTTGCGCGGGCCAACGCGCTCGGCCCACTCGGGCGCCACGAAGACATGGCAGGTGGCGCAGGCGCACTGGCCGCCGCAATCACCGTCGATGCCGGGCACGTTGTGGTCGATGGCCGCGCGCATCAGCGACAGGCCGGGCTCTGCGTCCACCACATGGTGTTGGCCGTTGAATGCAATGAAGGTGACCTTGGGCATGGGGCTCTCTTGGGTGCGGTGGGGCAAGGAAGGGGGGGTGGGTCAGCCCTGGCGCGCAGCGCGCCGGGCCCACAGCTCGGCGGGGCTCAGGCCCAACGCGTCGCTCATCGGGCCGACCGCGTTCGGGTCCCAGGCATGGCGGGCGCCAATGGTGATGCCACCGTCCACGGTGAGGTGGGTGCCGGTGATGAAGCCGGCGGCATCGGATGCCAGGAACAACGCGGCTGCAGCGATGTCCTGCGGCATGCCGGACCGGCCGATCGGATTGGCCGTGCCGCTGCGCGCGGCAATCTGCTGGGCCAGGGCCTCGGCTTGGTCGAAGTCGAGATTCATGCCGGCGCCAAAGATGTGGGTGGCGATGAAGCCCGGCACGATGGCATTGATGCGGATGCGAAAGGCCGACAACTCGGCCGCCGCCACCCGGGTGTAGTGCAGCACGCCGGCCTTGGCCACCGAGTAGCACAGCGGCGCATAGCCGGCCTGCAGCGCCGAGATCGACGAGGTGTTGATGATGGCCCCGCCACCGCGCAGCTTCATGTGCGGCACGGCGTAGGCAGCACCCGCCGCCACTGAGCGCAGCAGCAGGGCTTGGGTGGCGTCCCAGGCGGCGTCATCAAAGGCCTCGACCCCGGCCGGCGTGCCGCCTGCGCCGGCATTGCTGAACAGGATATCCAGGCCACCAAAGTGGCTGGCGGCGGCGTCGATGGCGCGCTTCAACTCGGCGCTGCGGGTGACGTCGCAGGCCTCAAAGTGCACCTGGCCGGGGAAGCGCTCGGCCAGCGCCTGGCCTTGCTCAACCTGCAGGTCGGCGGCGATGACCCGGGCGCCTTGCGCTGCGAACAACTCGACGGTGGCCAGGCCGATGCCCGAGGCCGCACCGGTGATCACCGCAACCTTGCCGTCGAGTGTCAATGCCATGGACCGCCCCGCCTCAATGGTCGAAGACGATCACATTGCGGGCGATGCCGCCGGTCTTGAGCTGGGCAAAGCCCTCGTTGATGTCTTCGAGCTTGATGCGGGCCGAGATCATCTGGTCGAGGTGCAGCTTGCCCTGCATGTAGAACTCGATCAGCCGCGGCATGTCGGTGCGGAAGCGGTTGCTGCCCATCATGCAGCCCTGGATGCGGCGCTCACGCAAGAAATCCACCCCGTGCAGCTCGATCTTGGTGCCCACCGGGATCATGCCGATCAGCGTGGCGCAGCCGCCCGAGCGCAGGCAGGAAAAGCTCTGCTCGGCGGTGGCCTTGAGGCCGATGCACTCGAAGGAGTAGTGCACGCCGCCGCTGCTCAGCTCAACGATGCGCTTGACGCTGTCGCCCTCATTGGCGTCGATCACATCGGTGGCACCAAACTGCTTGGCCAGGCCCAGCTTGAACGGGTCTTTGTCGATGGCGATGATGCGGCCGGCGCCGGCAATGGCCGCGGCATTGATGGTGGCCAGGCCGATGCCGCCGGAACCGAAGATGGCCACCGTGCTGCCGGGCTCGATGCGGGCGGTGTGGGCCACCGCCCCATAGCCGGTGATCACGCTGCAGCCGATCAGGCTGGCCAGATCCAGCGGCATGTCGGGCCGCACTTTGACCAGCGCGTGTTCGTGCACCACCATCTGCTCGGCGAACGACGACAGGTTCAAGAACTGGTTCATGTGCTGGCCCTGCCAGTTCAGCCGGCGGGCCTTGCCGGGCGCGGGCTTGACGACCGGGTCCTGGCAGATCGACAGATGGCCGGACAGGCAGAACTCACAGTGGCCGCAGAACATCGA
>JANLZT010000110.1:0-1621 GCA_031366465.1 Betaproteobacteria bacterium
TGGACATGCCCTTCACGGGCGCCAGGGTGTGGGCGGCGATCGAGGCGGCGCGCGGGGATTTGGGTTAAGGCCAGGTCGCAGCATGCGGCGCTCTGCTCGCCGCCCCCATACACTTGCTGATGGCCCAGGTGTCCATCGCCCACCTTCGCCAGTTGATCCGGACGCTCAGCTATGCCGTCTCCACCCATGCCGCAGACGAACTTGAAGATGACAAGCTCTCCATCCTCGATCTCGAAAACGTCGTCCTCTCGGGCCAAGTCGTCGAGCGTCAGCGTGATCGCAATACCCGCGAAACGAAGTACGTCATCCAAGGTGGCACCCTTGACGGAACAGCGGCTCAAGTCGTTGCCAAAGTTGGCCACTCGGGCAAGCTCTTCATCGTCACCATCTATGTCGTCTAGCACCTGCTGCACGCACTGCGGCAGTGATCGAGTGCAACTGAAGTACGTGACCAGAAGCTATGGCAAGGGTGACGACCTGCTGGTCATCGAACACATCCCCATCTGGTCCTGCCCAGCTTGTGGTGAGTCCTACTTCACGGCCCAAACCATGCACGAAGTCGAGAGAATCAAGGCGCTTCGCAAGTCAGTCGCCAAGTCCCGGCCGGTTTCGGTGGCAGCTTTCGAGAAAACTGCGGCCTAAGTACGCTCAGCTCGAAAGCTAGGCGCTGCTCGATGCGGCTGCGTCGCTGTCACTGTCGATGTCCAGATCCAGCAGCAGCCAGATCGCCGCCTTCTGCCAGTGCAGGCCGGGCCGCAGCGTGGCGTAGACGCCGCCGGCCAGGGCCTCGGGCGCCACGTATTTCAGGGCGCGCAGACCGGGGATTTCATAGCGCTGCACCGGGCCGGGCACGACGCGGTTCAAGGCCTCGCGCACCCACTCTGCCGTGAGCTGTTGCGACAGCACCGCGTAGGCCGCGTCATCGCGCGCCACCAGCGTCAGGTCCAGCACATTGCCTTTGTCGCCGGCACGGCCGGTTGCAAGCTCTCCGACTCTCACAAGAGAACGCCGGGCCGCCCCAAGTTCCCTTGACCCCCTCGGGGGGCGGACAAGGTATTTCGTTGGCCTGGGGGCGCTCATGATTGGCTCCAGAGGATTTCAGTCTGCACCAGCCCGGGGGCGATATAGCCGTCCAGCACCTCGATGCGCGGCCGCCGCTCGCTGCGCACGCTGCAGCCGCCGGCTGGGCCGCACAGCGTCATCGCGTAGATCTCGTCCTCGATGATCTGGGCGCTGTCGGCGTCCACGCAGCGCGCCGAGACATGCACCCGCAGTTCGGCCGGCTCGCCGCCGGGCAGTGAGCCGGCGCGCAGCATCGAATCGATGCCGACCAGGTCGATGGCGATGTCCTCGGGCGCCCAGGCGGCCAGGCGCAGCCGCAAGGCCTCGGCGGTGTCGCGCGCCCGGCTGACAGCCCCGCTGCCGGCAAAGCCGATCTCGCAGTCGGCGATGAAGCCGGGCAGGTCCACAAAGCCGGCGACCTTCAAGGTGGGCGGCGGGCCCAGCGAGCGGGCGCCGGTCATGCGGATGCGGTTGCGGCCGGTCTGCTCGAAGCGGATGCCGGTGAAATCGATGATCAGATCGGGCGTGGCATAGCGCGACGGGTCATGCACCTCGTACA
>JANLZT010000153.1:0-2968 GCA_031366465.1 Betaproteobacteria bacterium
CTGGCCGAGCTGTCGGGCGGCGCCAAATCGCTGGCCGGCGTGGTCTGCGCCGAAGGTGGCGCGTCGTTGGAAAAAATGCCCGGCGGCAAGGCCTGGATGACGCGCTACGAGGCCAAGTACCCCAAGCAGTTCCAGGTCTACACGCCCTACACCTATGACGCCGTGCATGTGCTGGTGGACGCCATGGTGCGCGCCGGCTCGGCCGACCCCAAGGTCTACACCGCCAAGCTGTTCGATGCCAACTACCAGGGCGTGACCACCAAGGTTGGTTTCGAGGCCGATGGTGAACTGAAGAACCCCGCCATGACCTTGTACGTGTACAAAGACGGCAAGAAGGTCGCGCTGAACTGATCCAGCCAGACCCATGGGAAGGGCGCCGCGAGGCGCCCTTTTTACGTTCTGCCGAACAAGGCCGTCATGTCGGCCAGGCGCTGGCTGTGCCAGGGGTGGACCTGGGGCCAGTCGAAGCGCCAGGCCCACCAGCCCGAGGCGCTGCCGGGCAGGTTCATGCGGCAGTCGGCGGGCAGCACCAGGATGTCCTGCATCGGGTGGACCACGGTGTCGGCCACCGACGCGCAGGCGGCCCGCATCAAGGCCCAGGCGATGTCATGGCCGTCGCTGCCCAGGTAGGCGCGGGCATGGTGGCGCTCGGCGTCGCTGGCGCTGTGGGCCCACCAGCCGCTGCTGGTGTCGTTGTCATGGGTGCCGGTGTAGACCACGCTGTGATGCCGGTGCTGGTGCGGCAGAAAGGGGTTGGCGGCGCCATCCCCAAACGCAAACTGCAGGATCGCCATGCCCGGGTAACCGGTGGCCGCCAGCAGTTGCTTGACGGCGGGTGAGAGCACGCCCAGGTCTTCGGCAATCACCGGCAGCGGGCCCAATGCGGCGCTGATGGCATCGAAGAGTGCCAAGCCCGGCCCGGGCAACCAGCGGCCGGTGACGGCGGTGGGCTCAGCTGCAGGGATCTCCCAATAGTCGGCAAAGCCGCGGAAGTGGTCGATGCGCACGATGTCGACCAGTGCCAGCGTGCGGCGCAGGCGCTGGATCCACCAGGCATAGCCCTCAGCAGCGTGCGCCGACCAGCGGTAGAGCGGGTTGCCCCAGCGCTGGCCGGTGGCGCTGAAGTAGTCCGGCGGCACGCCCGCCACCACCCGGGGCCGGCCGGCATTGTCCAGCTCGAACAAATCCGGCCGGGCCCAGACCTCGGCGCTCTGGTAGGCGATGAAGATCGGCGCGTCGCCAATGATTTGGACGCCCTTGGCATGGGCGTGGGCGCGCAGCGCGGTCCATTGGCGAAAGAAACACCACTGGCAGAAGCGGTAGAAATTGATGCGCGTTGAATGTTGCAGCCGGGCAGCGGCCAACGCGGCGGGCCGGCGCTGCGCCAGGCCGGCCGGCCAGTCTGACCAATCAGCCCCGGCGTGGGCCTCGCACAGCGCCATGAACAACCCGTAGTCGTCCAGCCAGTCGGCTTCGGTGGCGCAAAAGGCCTCAAGGTCGGCTTGATCGACGGCCTTGGGCGCGGCAAAGAACTGGCCGGCGGCCTGCGCCAGGCGCTGCAGCCGCCAAGGGACCATGGTTTCAAAGGCTATGCGGTGCGGATCGGCCAGCGGTGGCTGGGCCAGGGCATCGGCGCCAAGCCAGCCGCGCTGTTGCAGCTCAGCCAGGTCAATCAGCAGCAGGTTGCCGGCAAAGGCCGAGCTGCTCATATAGGGCGAGTTGCCCGGGCCGATGCCACCCAGCGGCAGCATCTGCCACAGGCTTTGCCCGGCGCCGTGCAGCCAATCGACAAAGTGGTGGGCGGCCGGGCCGAGGTCACCGCTGCCATGCGGGCCGGGCAGGCAGGTGGGGTGCAGCAGCACGCCGCTGGCGCGGGGGAATCGCATGGCATCAGGCTCCTGGGGGCAGTGGGTCAGCGCGTACCAGCAGCAGCACGCTGCGGGCCGGCAGGGGGTGGTGGCCTTCGATCAAGGTTCGATCAGTGAGCGCCGGGCCGGCCAGGCCCAGGCTGCTGTCGAGCAGGCACTGCCAGGCGCCGGGCGGCAGGCTGAAATCGGTGTCCTGGGGCTCGGCATTGAACAGCATCAGCAGCGGCTGCCGGCCCCGGCCGGGTGCGCCTATCCAGGCCCCCAGCACGCGCGAGGCCGATTGGGTCCAGTCCCAATCCTGCAGCGGCTGGCCGCCGCGCCGCAGCCAGGCCAGGTCGGGCTGGCCGTGGGCATCGGCCAGGCCGGTGTACCACTGCGGGCCCAGCGGCGCCAATAGCCGGCGCAGCGCCAGCAACTGGCGGGTGAACTGCAGCAGGCCGGCGTCGGCCTGGGCCCAGTCAATCCAGCTGATCGGGTTGTCCTGGCAATAGGGATTGTTGTTGCCTTGTTGGCTGTGGCCGAACTCATCACCAGCCGCCAGCATCGGCGTGCCCTGGCTCAGCAGCAGGGTGGCCAGCAGGGCGCGCTGCAGGCGACCGCGCAGCCACAGCACCTCGGGGTCGTCGGTGGGGCCCTCGTGGCCGCAGTTCCAGCCCAGGTTGTGGCCATGGCCGTCGCGGTTGTCTTCGCCGTTGGCCTGGTTGCGGCGCACATCAAAGCTGAGCAGGTCGCGCAGCGTGAAGCCGTCGTGCGAGACGATGTAGTTGACCAATTCGCCGGGCAAGCGGCGGCGCGCCTGCAGGCGATCCGCCGAACCGGCCAGGGCCTGGGCAAACTGGCCGCGGGTGGTGGCGCCGCCCAGCCAGAAGGCGCGCACGGTGTCGCGGAAGCTGTCGTTCCACTCCAGCCAGCCGCGCGGGAAGTTGCCGGCCTGGTAGCCGCCGGGGCCGATGTCCCAAGGCTCGGCGATCAGCTTGCCATCAGCCAGCAGGCGGCCCAGCAGCGGGTCTTGTTGCAGTGCCTTGAAGAAGGGGCCGTCGCGATCAAAGCCCAGGTCACCCCGGCCCAGCACCGGGGCCAAGTCAAAGCGGAAGCCATCG
>JANLZT010000154.1:0-17637 GCA_031366465.1 Betaproteobacteria bacterium
CGTCCAGCATGGTGCTGGGCAGGCTGAGACCGTCAAAGAAGCGGCGCAGCCGGTCTATCGGCATCAGCATCAGGTCGTGCAGGCTGAGGCCCGGCATGGCGTTGAGCTGTTCGCGGGTCCAGGCCACACCCGCCGGCAGGAACCGCTCGCGAGCAAGGGTTTCATCCAGCGACCGCCGCGAATCCGGCTTTGCTGGGTCGCTGGCCTTGCCCCCTTGAGGGGGAGCGCCGAAGGCGCTTCGGGGGTGGGTCATATCACCCAATCGCCACAGCAAGGCTTCGGTCTTGAGCCGGGCACCGTTGCAGCTGCCGCAAGGCGTGTAGCTGCGGTATTTGGACAAGAGCACCCGGATGTGCATCTTGTAGGCCTTGCTCTCCAGGTAGGCAAAAAAGCGCTTGACGCCGTACCACTGCTGGTTCCACTGGCCGGTCCAGTGGGGGTTGCCCTCAATCACCCATTCGCGCTGGGCCGGGCTGAGTTGGCCCCAGGCGGTGTCGCGCGGGATGCCGGCCTCCCCGGCGTACTTGAGCAGATCGCTCTGGCAATCGGCCCAGGCGGGGGTTTGCAGCGGCTTGATGGCGCCATTGCGCAGGGTCTTGCGTTGGTCGGGGATGACCAGGCCCAGGTCCACCCCGATCACCCGGCCAAAGCCGCGACAGGCCTCGCAGGCGCCATAGGCCGAGTTGAAGGAAAACAGCGCCGGCTGCGGGTCGGCGTAGCGGCGGTCGCTCTCGGGGCAATGCAGGCCGGTGGAGTAACGCCACAGATTGCCGCCCTCCCCCTGCCAGGGGGCGGGCTGGGGTGGGGGTGAAGTGTCAGCCGCCGCATAGACGTTCACCCGCCCACTGCCGCGCTTGAGCGATGTCTCAATGGCCTCGATCACCCTCACCTTTTCAGCGCCGGCAATGCGCAGCCGGTCGGCCACCACGTCCAGGACCTTCCGGTCGTTCACCACCCGCTCGGCCTGCACCCGGGTGAAGCCGCTGGCCGACAGCCATTGCTCAACCTCGGCGGCGGTCACGGTGGCCGGCAGTTCCACCGGGAAGGTGATCACCAGCCTCGGATCCCCGGCCGCAGCAGCACGCGCCAGCAAATCAGCATGGATGGTCTCCGGCGTGTCGTGGCGCACGCCCTGGGCGGTCTGCTGATCGAACAGTTGCGCGGCGCGGGCGAACAGCAGCTTCAGGTGGTCGTTCAACTCGGTCATCGTGCCGACCGTGCTGCGGCTGGTGCGCACCGGGTTGGTCTGGTCGATGGCGATGGCCGGTGGCACGCCGTCCACCCGGTCCACCGCCGGGCGGTCCATGCGGTCCAGAAACTGGCGCGCATAGGCGCTGAAGGTCTCGACATAACGCCGCTGGCCCTCGGCGTACAGGGTGTCGAAGACCAGGCTGGACTTGCCCGACCCGCTGGGGCCGGTGACCACCGTCATCTCGCCGGTGCGGATGTCGAGGTCGAGGTTCTTCAGGTTGTGCTGGCGCGCACCGCGGATGCTGATCGTGCCACTCATGGGAAGGGGTCCTGGCGGGGCAGAACCGGGCATTCTAGGAGCCTGGCGGCTTGACAAGCCCGCCCAGGGCCGGGATGCTGCACCGCTCAAAACCCGGCACCCAGCGCCGCCGATTCACCTTCACGCCGCAAGGCCTTCAAGATGAAACCCACCCCCACCGGCTGGCCCCGCATCGCGCCGGGCCTCTACTACCGCGACGCCGCCGCAATGATCGACTGGCTGTGCCAGGCCTTCGGCTTCGAAGTCAAGCTCAAGGTCGAAGGCGAGGATGGCCGCATCCAGCACAGCGAGCTGCTGCTGGCCGACGGCCTGATCATGGTGGGCCAGGCGCTCAGCGGCGCCGGCCGCCGCTTCGAGACCGACCTGCTCAGCCCGCTGGATGCTGGCGGCAACACCCAGAACCTGATGGTCTATGTGGACGATGTGGACGCCCATTGCGCCCAGGCCCGCCAGGCCGGCGCCCGCATCGTCGCCGAGCCCGAGCTGCACGACTACGGCGACGACTACTGGGCCGACCGCAGCTACGGCGCGTGCGACCCCGAAGGCCATCTGTGGTGGTTCAGCCAGCGCATCCGCGGCGGCTGACCGGGGCGACCCAGCTCAGCGGTTGGTGACGATGGTCACCCGGCGGTTCTCGGCCGCATCCGGATGCTGCGGATTGAGCAGTTCGGTGGCGCCCTTGCCCACCGACTGCAGGCGATCAGGCAGCACCCCCAGCTTGCCGGTCAGGTAGGCCACCACCGCCTGCGCACGGTCTTGCGACAGGCGCTGGTTCAGGTCAGCGCCGCCGCGCGGGTCAGCGTGGCCCTCGATGCGGAAGGCAAAGCCGGCCAGGCGGTCGGATTGCAGCGCCCGGGCCACCTTCTCAAGCACCTGGATGGTGTCGGCCGACAGGTCGGATGAGCCGGTGGCAAAGGTGATCAGCAAGCTGGCCTTGCCCGGGCCGGCCGGCTTGGTGGCGGCATTGGCGCGCATGGTGGGGCGCAGGCTGCGGGTGGCACCGCTGGCGGCGTCAGCCGACATCGGCGGGGGGTCGATCTCCAGCGCGTCCATCAGCGCGTCTTCGGTCACCTGGCTGCTCTTGAGCACCGGCGCCGCAGGCTGGGCCTGGGCGTTGGCGGCGATGGCCAGGCAGGCCGCAGCGACCAGCCAGCGCAGGCGACCGGGCAAGGGAATGGATTTGGACAGTGGTGACATTTCAGGCTCCTTGGAGACAGGTGTTGGCATTCTGCGCGCCCTTACTTGCGGGCGCCCTCCAACTGGCGTTGCTCAAACAGATAGTCGGCGCCGGCCTCGTGGCCGCCATTGCGCGAGGCGCCGTACTGCGGCCGCTGCGGCAACTGCCGGGCCACCGCAAAGCGCACCTGCTCGAACAAGGTGCTGCCAGGCCGCCAATTGGCCACCTGCGCCAGCGACTGCATCAAGCTGTAGGCAAACGGTGAATGGCCGTCCTTGCCCGAATCGAACACCGGCTCGTTGCCGCCGGATGTCATCACCACCGCCGCCCGGCGGCTGAGCAGCGCGCCCGGGTCTTGCGTGCCTGAGGTGCCGCGGATGCGCTCACCACTGACCAGGCCGCCCGAGAAGCAGCTGTCGGAGATCATCGCCGACTGCGACGCCGGCAACTGGCGCAGCAGGCGGTCGATGTCAGCGTTGGAGATCCAGGTCTCGGGCCGGGTCGGGTCGGCATCGGCGGGCTGCCAGTAGCCTTGGCCGGTCTTCTCGATCAGCTCGCCGTGGCCGGCGTAGTACAGCACCACCGAATCAGCCGGCCCGACCGTGGCCGAAAGCTGGTTGAGCACCCTGAAGATGGTGGCGCGGTCGGGGTTGGCCAGCACCACGGTCTCGTAGCCCAGATGGGTTTCGAGCGACTCGGCCACCGCCTGGGCGTCCTTGACCGCATTGCCCAGGCGCGGAATGCGCGTATCGGCATAGTCATCGATGCCGATCAGCACCGCGATCTTGCGCTGGATCTGCGGCAGCGAGGCCGACCTGACGCCGCGCCGGTCGGGTAGCTGGAAGGCCGCCACCGCAGGCGCGGCGGCCACCGCTGCGGGCGCCGCGGCCAGTGCCGGCGCCGGTGCCATTGGCGCGACCAGCGGCGCGACCAGCGGCGTTGCAGGCTCGGCCGGCAGCGCCGTCACCGGGGCGGCGGCGCCGGGCAGCGCGAGCGGTGCACGTTCCACCACCCGGGCATTGGAGATCGCCAGGCCCTGGGCCACCGGGTTGATCATCAGGCACTGCCCGCTGGCCGCTTGCTGGGCGGTGGCGCAGCCCGGGGCGTCGGCCAAGGCCGGGTTCTGCTCCAGCCGAGAAATGGCTTGCTGGAACACCGCCTTCTTGTACTGGTCGCGGGCGGCCAGCACCGCCGCCAGGGTTTCCTGCGACATATTGGCCAGGTCGAGGCTGACAAAGGCCTGCTTGTCGGCGCCGACGTTGGGCAGCACCACCTGCACGGCGTCCAGCGAGCGCCCGACCGCCGCCGACGTCACGGCCGGCGGCAGCAGCACATTGGCCAGCGCGCTGACCTGGCTGGTGGCCACCTCGGGCGGCGGTGGCAGCACCACCACTGGCGTCACCAGGCTCAGTGCGGTGCTGTTGCCCGGCGCCTGGCTGAACAGATAGTTGGCCGCACTCAGGCCGCTGCCGTTGATCGCATAGCGCCCGGGCTCGGACGACCCGGTGGCCGGGGTGCTGAAGGCCAGTTGGCCGGTGGTGGCCGTGGCCAGGGTGTCGCCACCCACCAGGCCGGTGACCCGGCCGGTCAGCGCGGGCAGCGGGCTGCCGGTGATGGCGGTGGCCGCATCGGCGCGGTAGAGCAGCGCGGCCGGCGTGATCGCCGCGCTGAGTTGCACAGGGGTGGTGGTCGGCAGGCTGTAGTTGCCGGCATCGGCGCCGCTGAGCAAGTAGCTGTCGATGGTCACCGGCTTGCCGCTGCCCACCGCCTTGTCGGCAAACTGGCCACTGCCCCGGCCGCTGACCACGTCGCCCTCCAGCACCCCCAGCAGGCCCACGCTGCCGGCCTGGGCCGCCGTGCCGCCGTCATAGACCTTGTCGGCCGCCGTGGTGGTGGTCACAGTCAACGCCCTCGGCGTGATGTTGGCGCGGCTGGTGGCGCTGCTGACCACATAGTTGCCGGCATCGCCGCCGCTGAGGCTGACGCCGCTCAGTTGCACCGGCTTGTTGTCACCCACCCGCTTGTCGGCAAAGCTGCCGCCGCTGGCTGCGGCCGTGACCAGGTCACCCGCCACCAGGCCGCTGATCGCCAGTTGTTGGCCGTCCACCAGCGGTGCCACGGTGCTGGCGTCGTAGACCTTGCTGCCAGTCGGGCTGCCAGGCGCGTTGCTGATGGCCACGCCCTTGGGCCGGATGCTGGCGGTGGTGCTGAAATCGGGCAATTGGGCGGCATAGTTGCCGGCATCGGCGCCGCTCAGCGTCAGGCTGCTCATGCTGACCCGCTTTTGCACGCCGGCCTGGCGGCTGTCAAACAAGCCACTGCTGTTGGACGTGATCACGTCGCCCGCGATCACGCCGGCCAGGCGCACGCCAGTGAGGGTGGCACTGGTGTTGCCGTCATAGGTCTTGTCCTGGGCCGCAAAGGCCGCCACCGTGACCGGCTGCGGGTCGATGCGGCCCAGCACGCTTTCCCGGTCGAGTTGATAGCCGTAGACCGGTGCACCGTTTTCATCGACCACCCCGGTGCCGGTGGCGGCGGGGCGCAGGGTGAGCGGCTTGTCGCGGCCCACCCGCTTGTCGGCGCTGTGCCAGCTGCCGTTGACGCGGTCACCGCCCTGCAAGCCCCTCACGCCGACCTCCAGATTGTTGAGATCGAACAGGTCGGTGCCGTCATAGTTGCGGAAGGCCGGGGCGTCGAACCCCAGCGTGGCTTGCTGCGTGAACACGAAAGCCTTGCCGGTTTGCGGCAGCACCGGGTTGGCAGCGTTGATGCCGTAGGCCCGGTAGTCGGGCTGCAGCCCGCCGGCCTGGAAGGCGCCCTGCTGGTTGTTGGGTGAGGCCGCAAACAGCAGCCACTGGCCGTTCGGCGTGGCCAGCACGTCGGCGCCACCAAAGTTGGCAAACACCGCCATCCCACCGTCACCGCTGGCATTGCGCAGCACGATGGCATCGCCGGCTGCGGCGGACTTGATCTGCGCACCACTGCCGATCACCACCGCGTCGGCCTGTATCGAAACCGCGCCGCCGCTGGCCAGCGTGGCCCTCGCCGCAGCCGGCGGCGGGGCGTCGGCCAGCGCGCGCTTGTCGGTCGGCACGGCGTTCTCTTGCTGGGTCGGCGGGATGAGCGGCGAGTTGCCGCCGGGCGACAAGCCCGGCACCACAAAGTCCGACACGCCGATGCGGAACTGGCCGGCCTTGACGCGCACGGCGGTGGCATCGCCAAACACCAATTGGGTGCTCTCGCCGCTGGCCCCCAGCTTGACCCGCGCGCCGACCAGGTCGACCTGGCTGGCCGCGCCCGACAGGCTGGCGGCGTCGATCACCAGGCTGGCGCTGGCCTGCAACAGCACCGGCCCGCCCACCGGCAGTTGCACATTGCCGGTCAGCTTGATGTCACCCTGCGCATCCAGGTGCAACAGGCTGGCCGCCGACGCATCGATATAGGCCGGCGCGCTGCCCGCGGCCAGGATGCCCAGATCGCCATTGTTGGACTCATCCACACCCCGCACCATGATGCCGGCGCCGCCCAGCGCTACCAGCCTGGCGGTGGCGCCGCGGATACCGACGCCAAAGCGGCGCAGCACCGGCAGGTTCTGGGTGGTGATGCGGTCGGCGTCGCGCGACAGACCGGTGATGGACATCGACGCCTCAGCCGCCTGATCGGCCACGCCCACCCGCAGCTCGCCCAGCACATCCACCCCGGTGGGCAGCACGCCGTCCTGGTAGATGCCCGAATAGGCAGCACCGTTGACGCTGAGCGACTGGCTGGCATTGATCGTGCCGCCGGCCAGCTTGACGCCGGTGCGGTTGTAGGGGCCGTCGCTGTCGACCGAGCCGCGCAGGTCGATGGTGGCGGCGCTGAGGGTACTGCCGTCGGTCAGCGCGATGCCCGAGGCCTCGCCCTGCACCGCCACGCTGTGGCCCCGCATCTTGATGCCGCCGCTGCCCACATCCACGCTGGACGCCGCCACCAGGATGCCGTCGCGCAACACGCTGTGGTCGCTGGCCACCGCGCCGATGTCCTGGCCACTGCACTGGTTGCTGCCGCAGGCGATCACCGCTCCGCCGATGTCGAGCTGGCCGCCCTTGAGCGACAACGTGGACGAGCGGATTGCCACCGCCCCGCCGACCTCGCTGTTGTCGGCGCCCAGGCCGACGTTGTGGCTGCCCCGGCCGGCCCGCAGGATCAGCGACAGCGCCGCGCCATCGCTGCGCACGGTGGAGAAATCCAGCGTGATGTTGCGATGGGCATTGAGGGTCAGGCTGACCGGGCTGCTGGGCGCCGGCTTGAGCGTGGCATTGAGCATCCGGATGTCGCCATTGCCCGGGCCGGCGCTGGTGCTGACGCTGACGTTGTTGTTGGCGTTGAGTGCGGCCTCCAGCGTGGCGGTGCTGAGCACCGCGACATTGCCGCTGCTGGTGAAGTTGGGGCCGCCGCTGATCAGGCTGTCCACCGCGCCGCTGGTGATGACGATGTCGTGCGGGTCGAGCAGCCATTGGCCGCTGCGGCCGGCTGGCGCGTCGGTGCGCACCGACGCCGGCCGGGCATCCAGCCAGCCGCCCGAGGTCTCGATGAAGCCGCCATCGCCGCCCAGCGCGCCGCCCCGCGCGCTCAGGCTGCCGTAGGCGCGGGTGGCGTTGTCGCTCCACAGCACGATGCGGCCGCCATCGCCAGCGCCCAAGGCATCCGCCCGCACCAGCGCAGCCGGCGCCAGGTAGACGGCGTCGGCATTGGGCAGGCTGGCATCCCGGCCCTGCAGGCCGCCGCCGATGTAGACCGTGCCGCCGGCCGCGCCCGAGGCGTCCACCACCGCGCCGTCCAGCAGGCCGATCTGCCGGCCCAGCACGGTGACGGTGCCGCCCGCACCACCGCCCGCACCACCGCCAGCGCTACCCGCCGCGCTGGTCAGGCTGCCAGCGCCCAGACTGACGCCCTGGCTGCCCAGCAACTGAACCTGGCCGCCAGTGCCGGCGCCCAGGCTGTCGGCCCGCACGATGCCCTGCTGGTTGACGATGGCCGCCTGCAGGTCGATGCGGCCGCCCGCCGCCAGCACCTGGCCCAGGTTGAGCACCTCGCCCTGCGGCGCGCTGATGCGCACGGCCAGGTTGGGCAGGGCGCTGTCGACCAGGTCAATGCTGCGGCCGGCCGCCAGCAGCACCTGGCCGTCGGGCGAGTCGATCAAACCCTCGTTGCGCACGCTGGCGCCGCCCACCAGCATCACCCGACCGCCGGCCACCGTGCGAAGGCTGCCCTGGTTGACCACGCTGGCGCTGCCGAACAGGCCGTCTGAAGTGCCCGCCAGGCTGTAGCGCCCGGCCAGCCAATCGGCATCGGCGATGCGCAGCGTGGACGCCATCAAACCGGCCACATCGACCCGCGCGCCCGGCCCGAACAAGACCCCGTTGGGGTTGAGCAGCCAGACCGTGCCATTGCTCGACAGGCTGCCCAGGATCTGGCTGGGGTCCTGGCCCAGCACCCGGTTGAGCACCTTGCTGGCGGCGCTGGGCTGCTCAAAGCGCACCGACTGGCCGGCACCAATGGAGAACTGCTGCCAGTTGAGCAGCGCGTTGGCCGAATTGGTGACCGTCATCCGGCTGCCCTGGGTGGCCAGCGTGGCCTGGCCCTGCACCACTTGCAGGCCACTGGGCAGCAGCGGCCCGGCGGCCTGTCCGGCGGTCTGGGCCAGTAGGCCCGCCACCGCCCAGGCCAGCGGGCGCAACCGGGCCGCCAAGGCGCGGCGGCGCACCAGGCCCGGGCTGCGGCGTGATTCCAGGGGCAACATCGGGTAAGCATTCATTGCGGGCTCTCCGTCATCGGGCCGACGCACCGGCCCTTCACACTGTCAGGTTCAAAGCCATGGATTCGGGCCATGGGCCACTGCTGCGGCCCTCAGAAACTGGCGCTCAGCGCCAGATGAGCGCGCCAATGGCCGCTCAGTGTGGTGGACGCATCCTGCTGGGCCTGGGCCAGCGACAGACGCAGTTGCGCTGGGCCCCAAGCCGCGCGGACGCCCAGGCCCCACGAGGCCAGCGAACAGCTTGACTGCAAAGCCCGGCAGACCAGCTCACCGTTGTTCGAAATCTGGCCGGCATCGACAAATACCAGCCAGCGCAGGTCCAGCGCCGGCCCAGGCCAGGCCAGGCGCGGGCTGACCAGCTCGACCGACGCCGCCAGGCCCTTGTCGGCCGACAGCTCACGCTCCTGGTAGCCGCGCACCGACCCCGCGCCGCCCAGGCCGAACTGCTCACCCGGCACCAGCCGGTCACCGCTGTGCTGCAGCGACAAGCGGCCCGCCAATTGCCAATCCTCGAACACCGGTACGGCCTTTTGGGCATTCAGGCGCAGCACCGTGTAGTGGCGCGCCGCCCCCGGCCGCACGGCCTCGAAATCGGCCGCGCCACTGTGCTGGCCGCCCAGGCCCAGGTTGTGGGCCAGCGCCAGGCTCAACAAGGCCGGTGCGGTGCCGCCGGTCTGCGCGGTGTATTCCAGCGTCACCGGCTGCACCGTCACGCTCTGGCCGGCGCTGCCGCAGGCGCCGTTGGGCAGGCCGTTGACACCGCAATCGTTGAGGTAGGCGCGGTATTCCAGGCCCGTGGTCAGGCGCTGGTCGTACTCGCCCCAGCGCGGCAAGTACCAGATGCTGCGGGCGCCGACGATGCGGCCCTTGCCCGAAAAGCGCAGATCACCGCCCGACCCCGGCAGCGCCTGCGAGCCACCATCGACGTCGGAGTAGGCCGCAAACAGCTCCAGCGCCGCCAACTGGCGCACCAGCGGCAGGCGGTAGCCGGCGCTGAGCACTTTGACCGCGCGCGACTCGGTGGGTGAGGTCTGCAACTGCAGGTTGAGCACGTCGTCGTGGCCGCTCAGGTCGGCATGCTGCCAGCCCAGGCTGAGGCGGTAATCACCGGTGCGCTGGTTGCCCGAGTTGTCCAGCCCAAGGCTGAAGTGGTGCACCGAATGCTCATCGACCTTGACGGTGGCCTCGACCTCGCCCGGCGCCGCACCCGGCCCCAGCAGCACGCCGACGCTGCGCGACGGGTTCTCGTTGGCCATCTGCAGCTCGGCGTCGATGCGGCGCACCCGCGGCGTGCTGCCTTCGACCAGCGACGGCAGCGCGGCGCGCAGGCGCTCGGTGCTGAGGCGCTTGCTGCCCTGCACCGTGACCCGGCCGACTTTGCCCTCCACCACCGCAATGCGCACCGTGCCGTCGGACACCGGCTGGGGCGGCAGGTAGGCCACCACCGCGCCATAGCCGGCCTGGGTGTACATGGCTTGCACCGCCTGCGCGGCCTGGCGCAACTCGGCCAGGCTGCGTTGGCCGATCCAGGGCTGCAGCCTGGCCTGCAGCAGGCCGGCGTCGAGCAAGGTATTGCCCTCTACCTGGAAGGCCCGCACGGCCATCACCGGGTCGGCCGCCGGGCTGTCCGCCGGTGCGGCCTGCGCCAGCGCGGCGGGCGGCAGGCCGGCCGCCAGCAAGGCCCCCAGCCAGCAGGCCAGCGGGACCTGGCGAAATCGTCTGAACTGGCTGAAATAGCGATTTACCGGGCCGCGCCGCGCGCTGCGCCGGCCAGGCTGTGAACCGCCCGGGCCGCCCCGCAGGTAGGTGGCATGCGCTGGCTGACTGCCCGCTAGGGGGCCTTTGCTGTTGTGGGTCATCGTTGCTCCGCAGTCACGGGGTGGATGCTGGGGCAGGCGCGGGCTGGCCGCAATCCCGTGACTGGCCGAAACTCCGCTCACTGAGGGACGCCAGGCCCCTGCGCTTACCATCTGTTGCTTAATTGTTGCCCACGACGCACACCCGCGGCCCACGCTGATGCCCATGAGCCTCTTGCCCGACGACGATGCGCCCGCCGCCGGCCCGCCAGCCGGCGCCCGATTGCCCGACCATGGCTCGGGCAATGCCCTGCCCAAGGGCACCATGCTGGGTGAGTTCGAGCTGCTGGCGGTGGCCGGCGAGGGTGGCTTTGCAATCGTCTACCGGGCCTGGGACCATTCGCTCAAACGGCAAGTGGCGCTCAAGGAATACCTGCCCGCCACGCTGGCGATGCGCCACAGCGGGCTGCAGGTGCTGGTCAAGCCCGGGCGCCAGGGCGAGGCCTTCTGGAAGGGCCTGGAAAGCTTTGTGATGGAGGCCCAGCTACTGGCGCGCTTTGACCACCCGGCGCTGGTCAAGGTGTTCCGCTTCTGG
Organism: Betaproteobacteria bacterium; assembly: GCA_031366465.1. Lineage (GTDB taxonomy): Bacteria > Pseudomonadota > Gammaproteobacteria > Burkholderiales > Burkholderiaceae_C > Pseudaquabacterium. The sequence continues at coordinate 10,876 of JANLZT010000154.1, forward strand.
GAAGCCAACGGCACCGCCTACATGGTGATGCCGTTCTACGAGGGCCGCACCCTGCGCGACGAGCTGGCCGCCCGCGCCGAGCCGCCGGACGAGGCCACCCTGCTGGGCTGGCTGGGCCCGGTGGCCGACGCGCTGGCGGTGATCCACGCCGAGCACTGGTACCACCGCGACGTGGCGCCCGACAACGTGCTGCTGCTGGCCAACAGCGGCCGGCCGCTGCTGCTGGACTTTGGCGCCGCCCGCCAGGTGATCGGCGACATGACACAGGCGCTGACGGTGATCCTCAAGCCCGGCTACGCGCCCATCGAGCAGTACACCGACATCCCCGGCGTGCACCAGGGCCCGTGGACCGATGTGTACGCGCTGGCGGCGGTGGCGCACTTTGCGATCTGCGGCAAGACCCCGCCGCCCTCGGTGGGCCGCATGCTGACTGACAGCTTCCAGCCGCTGGCCCGCCTGGCCGCCGGCCGCTACAGCCCGCGCCTGCTGCAAGCGCTCGACAGCGCCCTGTCGGTGCGGCCCGACGGCCGGCCCCAGAGCATTGCCGAGTTCAAGCAGGCCATCGGCCTGGACAGCCTGCCGCCAATGCAGGCGATGCACCCGGCCAGCGCCACCTCGCTGCCCGGCCAGCAGGTGCGGCTGCGCAGCGGGCCCACGCCGCAGCCATCGGGCCCGTCCGGCCCGTCCGGCCCGTCCAGTCCGGCAGCCCCGGCCCACCGCGCCGCCGAGGTGATGCAGGCGCCGCCCCTGCCGCCGCCGCCGCCGCCGCTGGCCGCCGCGCCGGCCGACGCCGACGTCGCCAACGATGCCGCAACCGATGCCGCAACCGAACAGGCCGACCGGCTGCGCGCACAGCGCCGCCGCATGCTGCTCACCGGTGGGCTGATCGCGCTGGCGATGATGGGCCTGGGCGGGGTGCGCTGGGTCTACCGCAATGTGATCTCGCCGCAGCCGGCGCCGCACACCGCCACTGCCGGGCTGGCCAGCGCGCCCAGCGCCCAGCCTGAGCCGCCAGCGCTCAGCCCCCCAGCGGCTGCAGCCGGCCCTGCCCCCACACCCGCCCCGACGCCCGCGCCAGCACCCACCGCAGCCCCGGCGCACTGGGATCTGGACACCGAGTTCGCCCGCGTGCAGCAGGCCCAGAGCGCCGGCTGGGGCCTGGATGTCACGCTCGACAAGCCCGACTGGCGCATCAACCGCGACAAGCTGGTGTTCACGCTGCGCTCGCTGCAAGACGGCTATGTCTACGTCTTCCAGCATGGCACCCAGGGTGAATTGCAGCAGCTCTACCCCAACGCGCTGAACCCGCCGCCCCGGGTGAGCAAGGGCCACACGCTGCGCCTGCCGCAGGGCTCGCTGGAGTTCAATGTGGACGGGCCAGCCGGCCCCAGCGAGTTGCTGGTGCTGGTGTCGCGCTGGCCGCGCCAGCACCGCGACGCGCGGCCCCGCGACGAGGCCGGCTTCCTGATGTTTGCCACCGATGCGGCGGCTGCCGCGCGGGCGGCCGCTGCGCCGCCGGGCCAGCCCCTGCTGGCCGGCCGGCCGGTGTGCAGCCCGGCCGGCAGCGCCTGCAACGACGCCTTTGGCGCCGCCAGGGTGGCGTTCAAGGTCGTGCCCTGACGCCATCGCGCGCTGCCTGCGTTGCGCCTGGGCCTGGGCCTGCTCGTTTGGGAGCATCGCCAAGCGTTCAGTGACTCGTCACAATCGATCTCATCAAAAGTGATGAGGCTGATCGCGATGCGCGCCCTGCTCAAAGCCGTACTGCTGGCAATGCTGCTGCTGGGCCTGGTGGGCGGCCTGCAGGCCCAGATCCGCGTCGGCCAGACCGCCGGGCTGACCGGTGCGGTGGCGGCAACGGTCACCGAGACCAGCGCGGGCGCGCGCTTGTACTTCAATGCCATCAATGCGCGCGGCGGCGTGGCCGGTCAGCGTATCGAGCTGGTGTCGCTGGATGACAAGTTCGACACCAAGCTGGCGGCCAGCAACGCCAGGCTGTTGATCGACAAGGGCGTGATCGCGCTGTTCCTGACCCGGGGCACGCCGCACAACCAGGCCATCCTGCCGCTGCTGACCGAGTTCCGGATCCCGCTGGTCGGGCCCAGCACCGGTGCGATGTTGCTGCACGAACCAGTGCACCCCTGGGTGTTCAATGTGCGGGCCACCTACCAGCGCGAGGCCGAGCGGGCCATCAAGCACCTGCTGCAGATCGGCGTGACCCGGATTGCGCTGGTGCAGGTGGATGACAGCTTTGGTGAAGATGCCGTGAAAGGCGCCCTGAAGGCCTTTGCCACCGGCCAGCAGCCTGCGGCGCATGAAAAGTACGACCGCAGCAAGCCCGACTTCGCGGCCATGATGCCGCGCATCATCGGCACTGATCCCCAGGCGGTGATGTTCATAGGCTCGGGCACGGCGGTGGTGGACGGCATGAAGGCGCTTCGCGCAGCCGGCTCGCGGGCCCAGATGCTGACGCTGTCGAACAACGCCTCCGGCGGCTTTGCCAAATCACTGGGTGAGCTGGCGCGCGGCGTGATCGTCAGCCAGGTGCTGCCGCCCGAGCGGGCCCTGGGCATCGCGATGGTCAAGGAGGCCCATGACATGGCCCGCGCGCTGGGCCCCAAGGCGCCCGAGATCACGCCCGCGCTGCTGGAGGGTTTTGCCAGCGCCAAGGTCTTGGTGGAGGGCTTGCGCCGCGCCGCCACCGCCAAAGACCTGAGCCGCAGCGGACTGCAAAAAGCCCTGGAGAGCATGAGCCGCTTTGACCTGGGCGGCCTGGAGCTGGGCTACAGCGCCACCGACCACACCGGCCTGGACTACGCCGACCTGTCGATCATCGGCGCCGACGGGCGCTTCCGGCGCTGAGCGCTGGCGGCGGGGCCGCCCGGCGGCAACGCGGCCACACCCGCGCGCCGGCAGGCTCAGTCCGGCACCACCAGGGTGTTGCCGCTCATCGTGATGGCGTCGGCGGCGGCCGGCGTGGCAGCGATGGCCGGCACGTTGGCGGCGGTCAGCGCCGGGGCCGCGCCGGCCACGCCACCACGCGGCGTGGTGCGCAGCACCTGGCTGGCCGGCAAGGCGCTGCCGTTCTTGAGGTGGGCATAGACCGCATCGAGGGCCCGGTTCAGGTACAGGTGTAGCGGCACGTAGCGGCTGTCGTAGCCCGGTAGCACGGCGGGCAGGCCGATGAAGCCGTCAAAGTGCTGGGCATTGGTGACCTCGATATAGCTCAGCTTGCTGGCCGCCCCATCCGCCAGCTTGCTCAGCGCGGTGTAGGGCCGCGAAGTGTGGTTGACCGGCAGCAGCGCGTCATTGCGGCCATGCACGATCAGCGTAGGCCGGCCGCCCAGCTTGCCGTTGCGGCGGGTCTCGTCCAGGCCGGTTTGCAGGGCCTTGGCGGCGGCGTCGCTGCCAGTCAGCAGATTGCGCAGGCAGATTGCGCCGTCGAGGTTCCAGTCCTGGGCCAGGCTGCTGGGCGAGAACGAGAACATGTCGCGCAGTGCGGCGCCCGGGCTCAGGTTGTTGATCAACTGCATGCCGCCGGCCGGTGGCACGCCGTTGCCGGTGGCAAACATCGTCGGCAAGCCGGCCGCCAGCGCATTGGGCAGGCCCTGGGCGGTGGTGCTGCCAAAGCTGAAACCGCACAAATTGTCGCGGGCGCTGGCGCGGGCCAGCGCGTTGGCAAAGGTGACGGTGACGGCGGGTGCCACCTCGAAGGCGATGTGCGAGGCATGCAGCAGGTTCGATTCAGCCTCCCAGCCATAGTCGCGCAGTTTTTGCAGCGCCTCGTCGGCCTGCAGCGCGGGTGTGGCAGCCGTCAACAAGCCCTTGGCCTTGAGCGACGCGCAGCGGTTGCCGGCAAACGACGCGACCACGAAAAAGCCGCCCGGCGACGCCGCCAACTGGGCCGATTGCGACGCGCAGGCCTGGTAGAGATTGGCATAGCTGGTGAAGTCGACCAAGGTCTTGGCGGTGGTGGCCACCAGGCTGCTGCCGCGCTGCACCTGCACACCCGGCGAGGCCGGCATCTCGATGGCTGGCTCGGCCACCGCCACACCGTCGATCAGGCCGCTGCTGTCTTGCTCAGCCGCCGCGATCGCCGCGCCGCCGCCGTTGGACACGCTGGACGCGATCACGATGGTGTTGTCGGGCCGGATGTCGCGCCGCCGCAGGTTGTTGCCAAAGGTGTCGCTGTACTGCTCGTTGAGCACGTAGAACGCAAACTCCACCGCCTGCAGCGTGAAGCGGCCCCAGTCTTGCTCGGGGTTGCGGCCCGAGTGTGCATGCTTGTAGGCGAAGCGGTTGGGGCTGGCGGTGTTGAAGGCCGCCAGCTCGGCCGCGCTCAGATTGGCCTTGAACTGCGCGGCGCTGCCAGCGGCGCTGGCGCTGCGGCGGGTGCCGTCGATCAGCGCCACGCTGTCGTTTTGCAGGTCGTGCGGCGCGGCACCGGTGCCCTTGTCGGTGTAGGCCACCGCGCAGCCATGCTTCAAGCCCCACTCGCCGGTGCTGATGGCGCCATACACGCCGCGCGAGCCCGAGCTGGTGGCGGTGATGATGCAGGGCTGGGCCGGATTGAAGCTGTCGGGCACCTGCACCATCAGCGTGACATTGCGCGCGCCGCTGCCGTCATCGCTGTAGGCGATGTACTCGGTGCCAGCGATCTTGCCCTCGCCGGTGCCGGCCACATTGGCCGCATCCACATTGGGGCCATAGAACACGCCATAGCCGCCGCCCGTGGTCATGTCCAGCAGCGCGCGGTAGTTGGTGTAGATGGCCAGCTTGCGCAGCTCGGCCGCCGTGGGCGTGGCCGAGGTGATGGGCGCCACCGCGCCGGCCAGGCCGGTCTTGCCCAGGCCGGCGGTCAGCAGGTCGTCGCTGTTGCCGTCGTAGTGCAGGCTGGCCACCGTGCCGACATAGTCGGGCTTGACGCTGGTCTCGATGCGCTCGTCGTCAAACACACAGCCGGCCAGCAGGGCCGTGGCGGCCAGCGCCAGCGCGCCGGGCTTGGCTTTGTGGAACAGTTTTTTCACAGGGTTCTCCTCGTCAAGGGTCAGGGCCGAACCAGCAGCGCGCGGGCCCGCAGGCGCCCCACCACACCGCTGGGAAAATGGTAGACGCTGAGCACAAACAGCAGGCCCAGCCACAGCAACCAGCGGTCGGGCGAGACCCACTGGGCCAGCAGCGGCAGGCCGCTCAGCGCGCTGGCGGCCAGCTTGAGCAGATCCTGCAAATAGTTCTGGGCCAGCACGAACAAGGCCGAGCCCAGCACCGCGCCATACATCGTGCCCATGCCGCCGATCACCACGATCAGCAGGATGTCGAGCATGATCTCGAAGCTCAGCGTGGTGTCGGGCCCGGTGTAGCGCAGCCACAGCGCCAGCAGCGCGCCCGCCAAACAGGCAAACAGCGCGGCCAGCACATTGCTGAGAGTGCGGAAGACAACGGTGCGGAAGCCAATGGCCTCGGCCCGGAAGTCGTTCTCGCGGATCGCCTGCAGCACCCGCCCGAAAGGCGAGTTGACGATGCGCAGCAGCAGCAGAAACAAGGCCAGCACCGCCAGCAGCAGCCCGTAATAGCAGACGATTTTGCCGTCGATCGCCAGGCCAAACAGCGGCGCGTCCAAAAGCCGGGAGGCCGGGCTGAGCAGCGCCGGGGCCTTGAAGCTCAGGCCGTCCTCGCCGCCGGTGAAGTCGCTCAACTGCGACGCCAGGGTCTGGAAGGCGGTGGCCACCGCCAGCGTGATCATCGCGTAAAAGATGGCCTTGACGCGCAGCGAGAACAGCCCGATCAGCAGCGACAGCCCCAGCGACAGCAACAAGGCCAGGCCGGTGCCCAGCGCCACCGCCGGCCAGCCGGGGCCCAGCCGGCTGCTGGCAATCGCCACGCCATAGGCGCCGATGCCAAAGAACATGGTGTGGGCAAAACTGACGATGCCGGTATAGCCCAGCAGCAGGTCGTAGCTGGCCACCAGCAGGATGAAGACCAGCATCTTGGCAGCAACCCCGAGCGCCTTGCTGCCGGGGAAGGCAAACGGCGCGATGGCCAGGCCGACCAGGATCAGCAGCAGCGCGGCGGCCAGCCAGCGGCTGCGCGGCAGGTCGTGGGAGAGGATGCGGTTCAGCATGGCTATCGATTGGTCACGGGATAGAGCCCCTGCGGCCGCCACAGCAACACCGCCACCATCAGCCCGATATTGCTGAACAAGGCCACCTTGGGCGCCAGAAAGCCGGTGTAGTTGGCCATCAGCCCCACCAGCAGCGCGCCGACAAAGCAGCCCAGCGTCGAGCCCAGGCCGCCGATGATGATGACGATGAAGATCAGCACATTGACCTGCGCGCCGATCTGCGGCGTCACGTTTTGTTGGTACAGGCCCCACAGCACGCCGCCCAGGCCGGCCAGCGCCGACCCGGTGACAAACACCCCCACAAACAACCGGCGGATGCGGTAGCCCAGGCTCTCGACCATCTCGCGGTCTTGCACACCGGCGCGGATCAGCAGCCCCAGCTTGGTGCGGTTGAGCGTCCAGCCCAGCGCGGCAAACACCAGCAGCCCGATGCCGGCCGCCAGCACCCGGTACTTCTCGATCGAAGCCCCGCTGCCGATGCCCTCGATCAACCACGAGCCGCGCAACACGGCGGGCAGCGGCAAGGCGATCTGCTGCGGGCCCCACAGCACCTTGATGACTTCTTCACCGACGATCATGCCGCCCATGGTGATGAGGATCTGCTTGAGGTGCAGGCCATAGACCGGCCGCACGATCACCCGCTC
>JANLZT010000220.1:0-2198 GCA_031366465.1 Betaproteobacteria bacterium
GCCGCTCTTGTTGGCGAACCTGAATGCGATGGCTTTCGACTTCATGCTGCGCCAGAAAGTCCAGGGCCAAAACCTCAATTGGTTCATCGTGGAGCAGGCATGTGTCGTCTCGCCTGAGCGCTTCGAGCAATCCATCGGCCCGGTCAAGATCGCCGATTTCATCCGCGAGCAAGTGCTGCGCTTGAGCTACACCGCCCATGACCTGGCGCCCTTGGCCTGCGACCTGGGCCATGTGGACGCGCAAGGCCGGGCTTTGCCGCCCTTTGTCTGGGACGCCGAAGACCGCCGCCGCCGGCTGGCCGCGCTGGACGGCCTGTTCATGCACCTCTACGGCCTGGACGACGACGACGCGGCCCATCTGCTGGACAGCTTCCCGATCGTGCGTGAGCAAGACATGGCCGCCTTTGGCCGGTTTCGCACCCGCGACGAGGTGCTGGCGCAACTTCGGGCCATCCGGGACGGCAGGCTGGCGGTGCACGCCGGCTGAACGGCTGCCACCGCCCGGTGTTCAAGCGCCATCAGCCAACGCGATATGGACTTGCCGGCCACAGGCCGCAGCCATGTTGACCAGTGCGTCCAGCGAAAAACGGCTGATCCGCCCGCGCAGCAAATCGTTCAAGCGCGGTTGGGTGACGCCGCATTGCCGCGCTGCCTCCACCTGGGTCCAGCCTTCGCGCTGCACCAGTTCGCGCAGAGCGTTGGCCAACTCGGACCGGGCGCGCAGATTGGCCGCCTGCTCGGGCGTGTCGGCCAGGGCCTCAAAAACGCTGGCAAAAGTCTCGCTGGTCATGGGCGTGTCCTCATCAGGTCTCGGTAACGCCGCGCCGCCAGATCGATGTCGGCCTTGGGCGTGGCTTGGGTCTTTTTCTGGAAAGCGTGCAGCACAAACACCGCCTCAGGCAACCGGGCCAGGTAGATCACGCGGAACGTGCCGTGCTCGCACCAGACGCGCAACTCTTCGACCCCCGCGCCCACGGCGGGCAAGGGCTTGAAGTCGTCTGGCTGAAGCCCGCGTTGCAGCCGGTCAAGCTGGTAGCCGGCGTCCTGCCGGGCAGACTCTGGAAAGGCGCGAACAGCTTTCAGCGAATCGACCAGAAAGGTGACGGGCTTCATGATGCAACTATATCCATTTGGATATAGATCAACAAGCGAAGGCCAGGCGGCTGGTGTAACGCGCCGGTATAATTTCGCCCGTCAGCGCCGATTTGTTCCAGATTGCGGGCGCTTTAAAAATACTGCTAAACGTGATGCCCAGCCCGGTTGCCACGCCAAGCAGTGCCACCGGGCTTTTTCTTGGGCGATCCAACACACACCATGGCCTCGGTCGGTCAGGTCACGCCGCAGACGATGTCCTTCGATGCGCCGCTGCCGTTGCGCAGCGGTGCGTCATTGGCCGGCTACGAACTGTTCTACGAGACCTACGGCCAACTCAACCCCGCGCGCAGCAATGCGGTGCTGGTCTGCCATGCGCTCAATGCCAGCCACCATGTGGCCGGCAGCTATGCCGGCCAGGACAAGAGCGAAGGCTGGTGGGACAACCTGATCGGCCCGGGCAAGCCGCTGGACACCGACCGCTTCTTTGTGATCGGCGTCAACAACCTGGGCTCGTGCTTTGGCTCCACCGGCCCCACCCACATCAACCCGGCCACCGGTCAGCCCTGGGGCGCGGATTTTCCGGTGGTCACCGTCGAAGACTGGGTCGATGCCCAGGCCTTGCTGCTGGACCGGCTGGGCATCGTCAAGCTGGCAGCGGTGCTGGGCGGCAGCCTGGGCGGCATGCAGGCGCTGAGCTGGACGCTGCGCCATCCGGCCCGGGTGGGTGAGTGCATCGCGGTGGCCACTGCGCCCAATCTGTCGGCCCAGAACATCGCCTTCAACGAGGTGGCGCGGCGCGCCATCATCACCGACCCGGATTTTCACGGTGGGCACTTTTACGCCCACGGCGTGCTGCCCAAACGCGGCCTGCGGGTGGCCCGCATGATCGGCCACATCACCTACCTGAGCGACGACTCGATGGAGCAGAAGTTCGGCCGTGAACTTCGCGCCGCCGAGCTGGGCTACAGCACCCAGGACATCGAGTTCCAGATCGAGAGCTATCTGCGCCACCAGGGCGACAAGTTCAGCGAGTATTTCGACGCCAACACCTATCTGCTGATCACCCGGGCACTGGATTACTTCGACCCCGCCAGCGCCTTTGG
>JANLZT010000223.1:0-7103 GCA_031366465.1 Betaproteobacteria bacterium
GCCGCCCTTGAGGTGAATCTTGGCCAGGTTCAGCCTGAACAGGTTGTTCTGCGGCTGCAGCAGCCGGGCCTGGTTTTCCCAGGCCAGCGCCTTGGCATAGTCGCCCTTGTCGGACAGCAATACCGCCAGCGTGTCCATGGCTCCGGCATAGCCTGGCGACAGCGCCAGTGCCCGCTCCGCAAAGGCGATGGCTTCAACGCGTTTGAGCTTGCCGCTCACCCAAGCCAGGTTGTTGAAAGCAATCGCATTCGTGGGGTCCAGCTTGGCGACGCCGGCATACAGGCGTTCGGCCGCCGACAGCTCATTGCGGGCAACCGCGAGGTCACCCAGGTAGAGCTGAAACACCGCGTCGGTCGGGTGCTCTTTCAGCCAGGCGGCTGCAAACCGGTCTGATTCATCACCCTTGCCCGAGGCCCTGAGCGTTGAATGCATTTGTTTGGCAAGGTCCGGTGCCGGCACCACTTTGAGACCGGCGCGCAACACCGCCAAGGCCTCGTCAAACTTTTTTTGCGTGCTGGCCAGATCGGCTTCCAACAGATAGCCCGCCGCCTGCTTTGGACGTTGCTTCTGAATGGTTCTGGCCAGGTCGAGTGCGGCCTTGAAATCCTTGCTGTCCACCGCCAGCGCCATCAACTCGACCTGGGCCTCGATGAGATCGGCCTGGATGCCCAAGGCCTTGCGCAGGCTGGCGGCGGCGGCCGCCTTGTCCTTGTCGGCCAACTGTGCCCCGGCCAATCGCATCTGCAGCAAAACCGACTGCGGCTGCAGCGCCGCGGCCTTGCTGTAGGTGGTGATCGCCCCGCGCAGCTCACCCGAGGCCTGCTGCACCCGCCCCAAGGCCTCCAGCAGCATCGCGCTGGATGGATTGGCGGCCACGCCGTCCTGGGCCGCCGCCAGTGCGGCCGCAAGCTCATGGCGCTGGAGGTAGAAGGCCACCCACATCAGCCGCGGCGTCGGCGCTTCGGGCTTGACCTCGACCGCGCGCCTGAACAGATCGGCCACCTCGGTGCTGGGCGCAGCCGATGCCGCCCGCACCCGCGCCAGCGCCAGCAGGGCGTGCACGTTCTTTGGGTCCTTGGCCAGCAGGGGGTCGAAGCGCTTGCGCGCGTCTTCGGGTTTGTGTTCGGCCATGTCGAGCGTGGCCAGGCCATCGGCGGCCTGGAAGTAAGCAGGCTCGATGGCCAAGGCCCGCTCAAGGCTTTGGCGTGCCCCAGGCGCATCGCCTTGCAGCATCAAGGCCCGGCCGCGAAGACTTGCCGCCTGGGGCTGGTCGGGCAGTTTTTTCTCCAGCGCATCGATGGCCTGGAGGGCGTGGGCGAAATCCTTGTTCAGCAGGTGGCTGCCGATCAATGCCAGGTTGGCGGTGATGTCGCTGTCAGACGCCGCGACATCCTGCAACTCACCCAAGCCCTGGTCGCGCCGGCCGGCGGCCAGATGGGTCAAGGCCAGCGAGGTGCGGGCTCGGGCATCCTTGGGCGCGAGCTTGGCAGCCCGGGCCAGGTAGGCCTCGGCCTTCTGGATGTCGCCGCTCTGGCGATAGACATCACCGGCCAGCGCACTGGTGGCAGCGTCGGGCTCGCCGCCCTGCAGCAGGGGCTGCAGCGCATCCAGCGCCTTGGCAACCTGGCCGCTGCGAAGGTAGGTGCTGACCAGCCACTGCCGCGCCAGCCGGGCTTGTGGCGTGGCCCGCAGCACCCGCTCCAGGCAGGCCTGCGCCTGCACCAGATCGTTGGACTGCAGCGCGGTGGCCCCCGCCAGTTGCAGACTGCGCAAGTCATTGGGCGCCAGCACCAGCAGTTGCCGGGACAGCTCGCTGGCCTTTTGCAAATCCTCTTGCTGGTAGGCCAGCAGGGTCTCGAAATAACGGGTCTGGACCTGGTTGGGGGCCAGGCGCTTGAGCGTGCCCAATTGGGCTGCGGCGTCAGTCAGCTTGTCCTGGGCCAACAAGAGGCTCAGCACGGCAGCGTGTGCCGTTGGCTGGTCTGGTTTGATCTCCAACGCCTGGCGATAGGCCGCCAGCGCCTCATCGCCCTTGCCTTTGCTTTGCCGCAGCAGATGGCCCTTGAGCAGCCAGGCCTCAAAGCTGGCCGGTGTGCGGGCGATGATCGAATCGACCACCGCCAAGGCCCCAGGGATATCGCTTTGTGCGGCGCGGGCCTGTGCCTGCACCAGCAGCGCCGGGGCGTGGTGGGGGTCTGCCGACAAGGCCGCAGCCAGCGCAGTTTGCGCGGCTTCGGCGTCGCCTTCTTGTGCGTAGGCGGCGGCCAACGATGTTTTCAGGCTCGCCTGGTCCGCTGCCCTGTCCAGCACGGTATCGGCAAACTCGGTGATCAGTCGGGCGTGCCGGCCTTGCGCCAGCAGGGCCTGGGCCAAGGCTGGCGCCGTCGTCGCCGCTGAAAAACCCAAGGCCAGGGCCCTGCGCAACTCGGCCTCAGCGCCCGCCGCATCGCCGGTGCGCAGCAGCGCCACCCCCAGCAAATAGCGCGCCTCCGGCAAATCGGGCTCGACTTGCAGTGCGTTCTTGGCCTGGATGATGGCTTGCGGAAAGTCGCTGCGCGCCAGGTCGCCGCGCGCCTTGGTCAGCAGGGCCTGCGGGTCGTCGCCGGTACAGGCCGCCAGCATCAACAGGAGGCCAGCAAGCCCGGCGCGCCAATGGGGTTCAAGGATTTTCATGGATCTCATTGTGCGCAGGGCGGCAGGCCTTATGCCCCTGACGCCATCGGGCCGCCGGCCGCGTGATTGACCGTTTGTCACTTGCACCTGTCGGGCGTCGCGCAATCGCATTGGCAATGGCAATGTCGGGATTGTTGACACACAGGCCGCTGATGAGACCCGCGTCGGCGCTATCGACACTTGAATGGGGGGGGTGTCGAAATTAGCATTTGTCGAACCGAAATCCCTTGGTTTCAGAGGGGAAGCACGAAAGCGTTGGCGACCGGGCATTCAATGCGACTGGGCGGCGGGCGCGCATCTTGCTTCGTCTCGGTTGAGCCAAGATCTCACGCTCAAGCATCGTTTCCGACAGCCAAATTCGATAGAACCTGCACAGGAGTTCGCATGACCGATCCCATCCATGGTGGCCGCGCCGCCCATCGTTTTGCCCGCCATGCCCGCCGCGCGGGCCTTGTGCGCTTGCTGGCCAGCTTGCCTTTGGCCGCCGTGATCGGTGCCACGTCGCTTCCGGCTCAGGCCGGGCTGACCTTCACGACCACCTTCGACGCCAACTACAGCGCAGCGGTGCAGGCCACGATTGCCAGCGGCTTGGCCGAGTACGCTGCGCTGTTCAATGACAACGTCAACGTCAGCATCAAGTTCGTCTCGTCGGGCACAGGCCTGGGCAGCAGCAGCACTTACTCGTTTGGTGTCGGCTACCAAACCTACTACAACGCCCTGGTCGCCGACGGCAGCAGCGCCGCCGATGCAACCGCCTTGGCCCGATTGCTGCTCGACGGCGCGGGTGCGAACAACCCGGTCAACAACACCGCCACCATTTCCCAGGGCCGTGCCGGGCTGGCGGCGGTGGGTATCAATATCGATACCAGCGGTATTGCCAACTATGTCGACGGTGAGATTGACCTGAACCTGGGCATCATGAATCTGGATCGCATCACCACCAATCCGGCCAAGTACGACCTGAAGGCGGTGCTGCAGCACGAGGTCGATGAAGTGATGGGGACGATCTCGAATGTTGGCAGCGCCAACCCGCGGCCGGTCGATCTGTTCCGCTACAACGCGGCCGGCGCCCGCACCTTCACCACGGCCGGCGACAACGCCTATTTCTCGATCAATGGCACCACCCAGCTTGCCCGCTACAACCAAAGCTCGGGTGGCGACTACGGCGACTGGTGGAGCGCCTTTGGTGGCAACACCCCGCAGGTGCAGGATGCGTTTTCGACCCCTGGCGCGTCACCGAACCTGGGCGTCGAGATCACCTTGCTGGACGTGATCGGCTGGACCCGCACCAGCCAAAATGCGGTGCCTGAGCCTGGCAGTCTGGCCTTGGTCGGCATTGCATTGTTGGGCTTGGTAGCCCGCCGTCGCAAGGCTTGACGCTGACCGCTTGCGGCAATCCAGCATCCACCAGGTCATCACCTTGGCCTGGCTTGGATGCTGGGCTGACGCGCCGCCGACGCAACGGATCTCGAATCCCGTTTCGCGCGCTGCTGGTGCGCTGGTTTGTGTGCCGGTTTGTGTGCCTGGTTGTGAGCCTGTTTGCGGCCATCATCGCGCCGTCCATGGCCGGCACTGTCAAGCCTGACTCGACGGCAGCGATGCCACAGGCATTTGCCGCTGGCGAACTCAGCATCCGTTTGTCCAGGCAGGCTGGCAATGCCGCCTACAAGCCCTGGGAAGTGCAGCTGTCCGGCGCTGGCGGCGGCACCTTGTCACACGATGGCAAGCAATGGGCGCTCGCCTATGCGCCCAAGGACGTCGTGGCGCTGCTGAATGCGCTGTTCGAGATCCACTTCTTCGACTTGCCGACCCAGTATTCCACGCAGGGCGTTGCACAGTTGCTCGATGACGGCTCGGTCCGCCTGATCGAGAAATCAACATCCAACGCCCGCAGCAACAGCGTTTGTGTGCGCATCGCCGCCTTCGAGCGATGTGTACGCTTCGGCTCGCGGGCGCCGTTGGAGCTTGACCGCATTTTCCAGCGCATCTTCGCGGATGCGCAGCGCGCGGCCAATCAACCGGCCACAAAGTAGCCGCCCTCAAGGCGGGGTTTGCGACAACCCCGGTTCAGGCCTGCCGCCGGTGCAGGCCGGCCCGGACAAACCCGCGCTGCCTCAGCCGGCTTTGACCGCAAACACCAAACAGGTGGTGGTGGCATGCGCATACAGCTTGCCATCCGGCCCGACGATGCGGGCCTCGGCGGTGGCCAACTGCCGGCCGCTGTGGATCACCTGGCCGATGGCACGCAGCGGGCCGGTCTTGGCCGACGCCGCGCGCACGATGTTGACCCCCAGCTCGGCGGTGGTGTAGGTGTAGCCGACCGGCACGCTGGTGTGCACCGCGCAGCCCAGGGCCGAGTCCAGCAGCGTGGCATACCAGCCGCCATGCACGCTGCCCAGCGGGTTGTAGTGCTGGATCTGGGGCGCGCCCTGGAACACCGCCCGGCCTGCGGACACCTCCACCAGGCAGAAGTCCAGGGTGTCGGCAATGTGGGGGTAGGGCAGCTCACCGGCCAGCATCTTCTGCATGATCTGCAGGCCGCTCAAGCCCACCACCTGCTCGGGCCTGGCCACGCCGGCCACGCCGCCGCCGGCCAGCATGCGGGCCTTCACCTGGGCGGCTTGATAGTCCCAGGCCTCGGCGCTGGGGGTGGCTGTGGCTGGGGCGAGGTTCGCCAATGGGGTCGAAGGGCTGGGGTGATCCATGGTCAGGGGCTGCTCAGGATGGCGGGTTGAAGGGTCAGACGATTCGATTGCATCTGCAACAATTGTAGCTACAATTGTTGAATGGCCGCTCATCCCAAATTCATAGCTACCACCGGCATGGCGCCAGTCGCAGCGCCTGCGGCTGCCGCCGCCGATCCGGCCCAGCCCCAGGGCTGCACCAACTTCAAGCTGCGCCAGTTGTTGCGGCGGGTGTCGCAACGCTATGACGCCGAGATGGCGCAAGCCGGCCTCAAAACCACCCAGTTTTCGCTGCTGTCGTCCTTGCAGTCGCTGGGGCCGCTGCGGCCGGGCGATCTGGCCGCAGCCATGGCGATGGATGCGTCCACCCTCACCCGCAACTTGAAGCCGCTGGTGGCGGCCGGCTGGGTGGCGCAGGGCGCCGGGGCCGATGGCCGCAGCCGCCTGGTCAGCCTCACCGATGCCGGCCGCGCCAAGCGCGCAGCAGGCCTGCGCTGCTGGCGGGTGGCCCAACTGGGCATGAACGACGCGCTGGGCACACAACAGGTGGCGGCACTGCATGCCTTGATCGATCAATCGCTGGCGCTGCTGGCGCCCTTGCCTGGAGACGCTGCCCATGCCTGAGCCTGTCCCGATCCTCGCCGCCCCCGCCCCCGCCCGCCGCTGGGCCGTCTGGGCGGTGCTGTTGGCAGCGGCCGGCACCTTTGCGCTGACCATGGGCACGCGCCAGAGCATGGGCTTGTTTCTGGGCCCGCTCAACACCGCCACCGGCCTGGGCCTGGGCAGCATCAGCCTGGCGTTTGCCTTTGGCCAGTTGTGGTGGGGCCTGACCCAGCCCTTTGCCGGCGCGCTGGCCGACAAGCTGGGCGCCGGCCGGGTGCTGGCCATCGGGGTGGCGCTGGTGGCGCTGGGCACCGTGATCACGCCGTGGATGACCAGCACGGCCGGGCTGATCCTGGCCATCGGCGTGCTGGCCGCCGGCGGCGCCGGCATGGCCGGGCCGGCGGTGCTGATGGCCACCACGGTGCGGCTGATCCCGCCCGAGCGGCGCGCGATGGCCACGGCCATCGTCAATGCCGGCGGGTCAGCCGGCCAATTTGTGATGGCACCGGTGGCCGGCGCGCTGTTGATCGGCCTGGGCTGGGGCAGCGCGATGCAGGTGATGGGCCTGCTGGTGCTGCTGGCGCTGCCGGCGGCACTGGTGCTGAGTGGCGCACCCGCACCCGCACCCGCACCCGCACCCGCAGCCACGCCGCAAAGCGGGGCGGCGCCGGTGCCAGTCGCCGCCGCGTTGACCACCGGCCAGGCCTTGCGGATGGCGCTGGGCCATCCCAGCTTTTTGATGCTGGCCGGCGGGTTCTTTGTCTGCGGCTTCCATGTGGCTTTTCTGGGCACCCATCTGCCGGGGGTGGTGGCCGCCTGCGGCCTGCCGCTGCAATACGCCGGCTGGTCGTTGGGCGTGCTGGGCTTGTTCAACATCGTCGGCAGCTTGGGCATTGGCTGGGCGATGGGCCGCTGGCGCATGAAGTCGCTGCTGTCGCTGATCTACGCCGCGCGCGGCCTGTGCGTGCTGGCCTTTTTGCTGGCGCCCAAGAGCGGCCTGGTGATGCTGCTGTTTGCGGCGGCGATGGGCATGACGTTTTTGTCCACCGTGCCACCCACCGCCGGGCTGGTGGCCAAGTTCTTTGGCACCGGCCACATGGCCACCTTGTTCGGGGTGGTGATGCTCACCCACCAGGTGGGTGG
>JANLZT010000224.1:0-6435 GCA_031366465.1 Betaproteobacteria bacterium
TTGGCGCGCAGGCGCTCGGCGAACATGCGGGCCAGGGTGACGGCCACCGCGCAGTACAGCAAGGTGATGCTGGCCACCGTGGCGGCCATGAAGCCGAAGGTGGCCAGGCCCTGGTGGCGCGCCGGGTCGACAAACAAGGGGAAAAAAGCCATGTAGAAGACGATGGCCTTGGGGTTGAGCAAGGTGATCAGCAGCGCCTGGCGGAAGTACTGGCCGGCGCGGATCTTGAGCACCGGCGCATCGCCCGGCTTGGCGGTGATCATGCGCCAGCCCATCCAGGCCAGGTAGCCAGCGCCCAGCCACTGCACCGCCGCAAAAAGCCGCGGCGAGGTGCCCAGCAGCGTGGCCATGCCGGCCACCGCCAGCCAGATCAAGACCTGATCACCGGCAATCACGCCGCCGGTGGCGGCCAGCCCACCGCGCACGCCGCCCTTGCCGGTGGCGGTGAGCAGCACCAGATTGCCCGGCCCGGGGATCGCCAGGAACACAATCACCGCCACCACAAAGGCGCCGTAATCCGCCACGCCGAACATGCCCGCTCCTTGCTTCGATGCCTGCCGACCATGATGCCAGCCCAGGCCGGCCTGCACGGCCATCCGCGCCAGGACGAGATCGTCTTCCAGGCGATCCGCGCCCAGGGCGCGGGCGGGCAGAACGTCAACAAGGTCAGCAATGCCGTGCACCTGCGCTATGACATTGCCGCCAGCAGCCTGCCCGAGCCGGTCAAGGCCCGGCTGCTGGCCTGGCGCGACCAGCGCATCAGCGGCGACGGGGTGGTGGTGATCAAGGCCCAGGACCACCGCAGCCTTGAGCGCAACCGGCAGGACGCCATCGCCCGGCTGCGCGCCCTGATCGAAGAAGCCGCCCATGTGCCGCTGCACCGCCGCGCCACCCGGCCGACCCGGGCATCGCAACGCCGTCGGGTGGAGGGCAAGGTGCAGCGCGGCCAGGTCAAGGCCTTGCGCGGCAAGCCGGGCTCAACCGCCGATTGACATCTTGCCCACCACAGCGGAGACCCCATGGCCAAAGCCTTCCCCCCCGACGAGCCGTATCTGCAGGGCTACTTTGCGCCCTTGGTGGCCGAGTGCGACGCCGCCAACCTGCCCATCACCGGTGAGATCCCCCGGGCCCTGAACGGCCGGCTCTACCGCAACGGGCCCAACCCGCAGTTCGCGCCGCGCGGCCCCTACCACTGGTTTGCCGGCGACGGCATGCTGCATGCCTTCCATGTCGAGGACGGCCGGGTGGCCTACCGCAACCGCTGGGTGCAAACCCCCAAATGGCAACTGGAGCGGGCGGTGGGCGAGGGCCTGTCGGGCGCCTTCAACAACCCCCGCTTCAGTGACCCGCGCATCGTCGCGCTGCAATCCACGGTGGCCAACACCAATGTGGTCTGGCACGCCGGCCGGCTGCTGGCGCTGGAGGAAGCCCACGCGCCGTTCGAGGTCGATCCGATCACGCTGGCACCGCGGGGCGAGCACCGCTTTGCGGACAAGTTGCGGGGCCCGATGACGGCCCACCCCAAGCTCGACCCGGTGACCGGCGAGATGGTGTTCTTCGGCTATGCCAGCGCTGGCCGTTTCACGCCCGATGTGATGCTGCAGGTGGCCGATGCCAGTGGGCTGCTGCAACGCTCGCAACATCTGCAGGCGCCGTTTGCCAGCATGGTGCATGACTTCGTGGTCTCGCGGCGCTGGATCATCCTGCCGATCTTCCCGCTCACCGGGTCAATGGAGCGGGCGATGCGGGGCGCGCCGCCCTATGCCTGGGAGCCTGATCGCGGCACCCATGTGGCGCTGATCCCGCGCGACGGTGTTGGCAGCGGTGGCGGCGATGTGCGCTGGTTCGATGCCGACCCGTGCTACGTCTTCCACACCCTCAACGCCTACGACCTGCCCGATGGCCGGGTGGTGTGCGACCTGCTGAAGTACCCGGTGGCGCCACTGTTCCCACTGCCCGACGGCCGGCCCAGCAGTGCGCAGGCACCGCAGGCGCGGCTGGTGCGCTGGACCTTCGATCCTGACGGCGCCAGCCGCAGCTTCACCGAAACCGCGCTCGACGATCATTCGGCGGAGTTCCCAAGGCTGGACGAGCGCTTCACCGGCCTGCCCTACCGGCATGGCTATCTGCAGGGCGGCGTGGCCGACGGGCGCGCCGACCAGCGCAGCGCCGCCGACGTCCGCAGCGGCCAAAGCAGCCGCAACGGCCGCAATGGACTCTTGCACATCGACCTGCACACCGGCCGCACCCAACACTGGCAGCCCGGCTCGCGCGACCAATGCGGCGAGCCGGTGTTTGTGCCCAGCCGCCCGGACGCGCCCGAGGGCGACGGCTTTTTGCTCAGCGTGGTGTTCCGTGCCGAGACCGGCTGCAGCGACCTGGCGGTGTTCGACGCCAGCCAGCTGCAAGCCGGCCCGCTGGCCCTGGCCCATTTGTCACACCGCGTGCCGGCGGGGTTTCACGGCAACTGGTGCAGCTTGGGGAGCGCCAAGTGGGCGCCTGACCGGGCTGCCCGGACGGCGCAGCCAGACTGATCGGGCCAGGCCGGGGCCGGCAAGGCGGCCTGGCGAGCAGGGCAGCAGAGACTGAGGTTTGCCAGATTCGTCCTGGGTCAACGATCAGGGGCATTTGGGGTGGGTAGGTCGGCATGGTGGTTTGCTTCAAAGGCTGTGCATCAAGGAGACCACGGCCTGGCCCAGCTTGGTGGCCGGGGCGGCCAGATCGAGGATCACATCGAAGTGGTTGCGCTGCGGCACTTCGAAGGCCTGGCAGGGCGTGCCGGCGTGTGCCAGCCGGCCGGCAAAGTCCAGGCTCTGGCGCTTGAACTCAGCAGTCTCAACCTGGCCCCAGCAGACGATGCTGGGCGGGAAGCCCGACAGCGCGCAAAACGCCGGGCTGAGCGCCTGCGCTGATGCCGGCGTCAGGCCGACAGCGGCATTGATGGACGTGCCCAGCAGCGGCTCAAGCTCGTAGATGCCCGAGACCAGCACCGCTGCTTTCACTGGGTTGCTGAGGCCTGCAGCCGGTGTCGCTGGCACCGGCAACGCCGCCGTCGCCACCATCGCCGCCAGGTGCCCGCCGGCCGAGCTGCCCGCCACGGCGATGCGCGCCGCATCAAAGCCCAGCCGGTCGGCGTGGCGCTGCAGCCAGGCGATTGCCGCACGGCATTCGTCCACCATCTCGGCCAGTGTGGCCTGCGGTGCCAGGGTGTAGTCGATGGCCGCCAGCGCGATGCCCTGGCTGACACAGTGCTCGGCCGCAAAGGCGGACTCCTGGCGCGACAAGGCCTGCCAGTAGCCGCCATGGATGAAGACCAGCATTGGCGGGCGCGGCGCCATGGTGGTGGCGGGCCGGCCCGGCGGCATGAACAGGTCCAGACAGTGAGCCGGCAGCGGGCCGTAGCGCAGGCCCAGGCCGCCCGGGATGCGGGCCCGCGCCGCCTGGCTGCGCTGGGCGTAGACGTCGATGAAGGGCTGGTAGTTGCCGCCGACGCACGAGCTGGGCGAGTAGGCGCGCTCGCGCGCGTCGTCGTCGAGATCGCGCCAGGACAGGCCTGGCGGCAGCGGCTGGTTCATGCTGCGCTTGCTGCGGAACTCACCCGGGTCGCGTGGCCGCTTGGGCCGGCCCGTCGCGCTCAATCGGCGCGAAAGCCCGAGGCCTCGATCACCGGCTTCCAGCGCGCCCGGTCACCAGCTCGGGCAGAGTCTTGGCCGGGCCATTGCCAGCGGTGGCCAGGGTGGTGCCCAGGGATGCCGCCACCCGGGCGGCCACCAGCCTGGCGATGATGTCGCCGGTGCCGCCCGGCGGGAAGCCGACCAGCCGCTTGACCGGCCCGGTGATGCGGTCCGCCGTCTGGGCCGCGGCCGGCGCCAGCGCGATCAGGGAGAGGCAAGCCGCCAGGCAGGCGGCCTTGCAAACTGCACGCGAGATCAATTTCGTCAGATTCTTAGGCATGGACTTGTCTCCTGAAATTATCGGGACAGGGGCTTGCCGGAAAACGTCAAGTCACCGCCTTGCGCTGCTGGAACTCTGGCCGCCGCCAGGCCTGGGTGGCGACGATGTCTTTGAGCGCGGCCACCGCCAGCCAGACATCGTGGTGGCTGACATACAGCGCCGCAAAGCCGAAGCGCAGGATGTCGGGCGCGCGGAAGTCGCCGATCACGCCGCGCGCTATCAGCGACTGCATGATGGCGTAGCCCTCGGGGTGGGTCAGCGAGACCTGGCTGCCGCGCAGCGCGGCCAGGCGCGGCGTGGCCAGGCCAAAGCCGTCCAACTCCTGGTCCACCAGATCGATGAAGTACTGGCTGAGCGAGAGGCTCTTGCGCCGCAGGGCCTGCAGGTCGACCCCGTCAAAGGCGGTGAGTGCGGCCTCCAGCGCAACCAGGCCCAGTTGCGAGGCGGTGCCCACCAGCAGCCTGTCAATGCCCGGCGCCGGCTGGTAATGCTGCACAAACTCAAACGGCCGGGCGTGACCATGCCAGCCAGTCAGCGGTTGGCGCAGCGCGGCCTGGTGGCGGCTGGCGACAAAGGCAAAGGCCGGCGCGCCCGGGCCGCCGTTGAGGTATTTGTAGCCGCAGCCCACCGCAAAGTCGGCCTCGCAGCCGTTCAGATCGCAGGGCATCGCACCGGCGGTGTGGGCCAGATCCCAGATCACCAAAGCCCCCACCTCGTGGGCGCGGCGGGTGATGGCGGCCATGTCATGCACTTGGCCGCTGCGGTAGTTGACATGGGTCAGCGACAGCACCGCCACTGGGTCGGTCAGCGCGGCCAGCACCGCGTCCGGGGCCACCAGATCGAGGCGCACGCCGGTCAGCTCGGCCACGCCGCTGGCGATATAGGCATCGGTCGGGAAGTTGCCGGTCTCGCCCAGGATCACGCCGCGCCCGGGCCGCATGCGCAGCGCCGCCACCAGCAGCTTGAACAGGTTGACTGACGTGGAATCAGCGACGATCACTTCGTCGGCCTGGGCCCCGACCAGGCTGGCAATGCGCGCACCCACCCGCTGCGGCGCCGGATACCAGCCGGCATCGTTCCACGAGCGGATCAGCCCAACGCCCCACTCCTGCTCCACCGCTTGGCGCATGCGCTCGGGCACCGCGCTGGGCAAGGCGCCCAGCGAATTGCCGTCCAGGTAGACCACGCCCGGCGGCAGCAAGAAGCGCTCACGGCAGTGGCGCAGCGGGTCGGCGGCGTCCAGCGCCAGGGCCTGCGGTTGCGACAAGGCCTGCGGCGGCGACAGGCGGGTGACAGCGGGGGTCTGGGCTTGGTTCATGCGGCGCGGGCTGGATGGGGCGGCCGCGCATTGTCCCCCGGGCGCAACCGGCCAAGGGCTTGGCCGGGTTGCCGACGCCGGGCTGAGCGGGCAGCATGGTCACCGCGCGATGCCAGACGCCAGATGACAGACGCCAGACGCCAGACAAGCCACCCACTCCCAACCAGGAAACCCCATGAAACGCCTGCTCAGCCTCACCCTCAGCCTGCTGTTGGCCTGGGCCTTGGCGGCCTGCGCCAGCGCCCCCGCCGGGCCAGGCTGGACCACCTTGATCGACGCTGACAAGGGCCTGGAGAACTGGGCCCGGCTGGGCGATGCCAACTGGCGCAGCCAGGCCGGTGCGGTGGTGGCCGACCGGGGCAAGGGTGGCTTCCTGGTGTCCAAAGCCAGCTACCGCGACTTTGTGATCTACGCCGAGTTCTGGGCCGAGACCGATACCAACAGCGGCATCTTCATCCGGGCGTCTGACCCGGCCAAGATCGGCGCCGACAACGCCTACGAGGTCAACATCTGGGACATCCGCCCCGACCCCAAGTACGGCACCGGTGGCATCGTCGACTTTGCCGCCGTGCCGGTGCCGCCGGTCTACCTGGCCGGTGGCCGCTGGAACACCTACGAGATCGAGGCCATCGGCAACCGGGTGACGGTCAAGTTCAACGGCGCGGTCACCGTGACGATGCACGACAGCAAGTACGCCAGCGGCCCGTTTGCGCTGCAGTTTGGCGCCGGTGTGCAGGGTGTGACCGGCGGCATCATCAAGTGGCGCAAGGTGATGATCAAGCCGCTGTAGGCCAGCGCGGGCGGCCGCTCAACCGCTCAACCGCTCAACCGATCATCTGCCCACCGGCCGCCAGGGCCGCACCATGCGCAACCATTTGCGCGCCGGCAGGCCGAATCGGGTCTGGATCAGTTCGGCCCGGGCGGTGAGCGTCTCGCGGTCGGGCACCACCACCTCGCGGCCGGCCACCAGCACGGTATTGCCCTCGTCGGTGGGCAGCATCTGCCAGACCTGGTCGGCGCCAAAGGCGGCCACCACCCGCAGCGCGCTGCGCGCTGAGCTGGCGTCGCGGCCAAACAGGTTGACGGTCATCAGCCCGCCCGGCGCCAGCAGCGCGTGGCAGGCGGCGTAGAAGGCCGCGTCGTCCAGCACCGGGGCGGCGGCA
>JANLZT010000251.1:0-14225 GCA_031366465.1 Betaproteobacteria bacterium
GCCGTTTTTGAGTACAGTGATGATGCTAGCAGGTAGTGACGGCTACCGATCAGTATTTCGCCTGCAAACCCCGGCCTGGCCACGCCGCCGGCACGGCGCCCCACCCAGCCCTATCGAGAACCCCATGACCCCCTCTGCCCAGGACTTTTTCGGCCTTGCCCACAAGGTCTGCGTTGTCACCGGTGCCGGCAGCGGCATCGGCCGCGCCATCGCTACGCTGCTGGCGGCCCAGGGCGCCCGGGTGGTGGTGCTCGACCGCGACGCCGCTGGCGGCCAGGCCACGGCTGCGGCCATCACCGCCAACGCCAACGCCAACGCCAACGCCAGCGGCGGCCAGACCCTGGCGCTGGTCTGCGATGTGGCCGACGAGGCCAGCGTGGCGGCCGCTGCCGAGGCCAGCGCGGCGGCCTTTGGCGCCTGCGACGTGCTGGTCAACAACGCCGGTGTGCTGGGCGCGGGTGGGCTGGACGAGTTGACGCTGGCGGCCTGGAACCAATTGCTGGCGATCAACCTGACCGGCGCCTTCCTGTGCGCCCAGGCCTTTGGCCGGCAGATGCGCAGCCACGGCGGCGGCGCGATGGTGCACATGGCGTCGATCGCCGCCTCGCATGCGGCGGCCAACGGCGGCGCCTACAGCGTGGCCAAGGCCGGGGTGGCGATGCTGTCGCGCCAGTTGGCCATCGAATGGGGCGTGCACGGCATCCGCAGCAATGCGGTCAACCCCGGCATGACGCTCACGCCGATGACCGAGGCCGCCTACCAGCGCCCGGGCACGGCCGAGCGCCGCAACCAGACCATCCCGGCCGGCCGCATCGGCCGGCCCGAGGACATCGCCGAGGCGGTGCTGTTCCTGGCCAGCCCGCGCAGTGCCTACATGACCGGGGCCGAGCTGACGGTGGACGGTGGCTTCACCCGCAACCTGCTCAGCCTGGTGCCACGGTCCACGCCTTGAGCGGGGCCGTCACCGGCTGGCGGCTCGGGCCTTGCGCTAAAGTCAAAACTTTGGGATCGCGGATCAGGTTCGCCGCACTACACGAAGGAGTCGATCTCATGAACAAGCCTTCGCGCGCTCGGGCCGCGGCCCAGTCACCTGCCGCCGGCCCGTTGGGGGCCCCGCAGAGAAAGCGCAGGCCGGCTGGCAGCAGCAAGCGCGTCACGAAGTCGGCGATCGATATTGCCATCGCGCGTGAACTGGCCCCGGCGGCGGCGATTGCCGTGCTGGAACGGTCGCCGCATGCGTCGGATGAGGCCACGCCGGCTTTGGATGTGCTGGTGGCGGGCGTGGCCGACGCCGACGAGGACGGCAAGCTGCGGGTTCAATTGATGTTTGACAACGGCTCGATCCTGCCTGTGGAGATGAGCGACGAGGCCGGCAAGAAGCTCGAGGCCGGCCTGGCGCGGCAACGGCAGGCCAAGTCCTAGAAGCCGTCACCCCGCTGGCGGGCCAAAGGGCTGCCCCAGGATGCTTGCCGACTGTGCAGTTGCCGCGCGATGAACCTGCGCCAGCTCGAGGTCTTCCACGCCATCATGCGCACCGGCTCGGTCACCGGGGCGGCGCAGGCCCTGCATGTCAGCCAGCCGGCGATCAGCGCGGTGCTCAAGCACACCGAGCAGCGGCTGAAGTTCAAGCTCTTCGAGCGCCTGGGCGGCCGGCTGCATGCCACGCCCGAGGCCCAGGCCCTGCTGGCCGATGTCAACGAGATCTTCGGCCGGGTCGATACCCTCGGCCGCCTGGTGCAGGACTTGCGCGACGGCCGCAGCGGCCGGCTGGTGCTGGCCACCTCACCGACCCTGGTGAACGCCTTCCTGCCGCGTGCCGTGGCGCGCCTGCGAGCCCGGCTGCCGGCGGTGACGCTGGCGCTGCGTTCGCTGCCCACGCCGCTGGTGGTCGAGGCAGTGGCGCGGCGCGAGGTGGACCTGGGCCTGGTGTATGGCCCGGTCGACGATGCCGGCGTCGAGGCCGACCTGCTGCTGATGTCGGAGATCGCCTGCGTGCTGCCGCGCGGCCATGCCCTGGCCGCGCTGAGCGCCGTGCAGGCCAGCGATCTGGCGGGTGAATCAGTGATCTCGCTGGGCGCCGGCACCCGTCTGGGCCAGGCCATCGACCAGCAGTGCCTGCAGGCCGGCATGGCCGCGCCGATGATTGCGATCGAGGCCGGCTCGTCGGTCACCGCCTGCCTGATGGTGGGCGAGGGCGCAGGGATTGCGCTGGTCGACCGCACCAGCGCGCTGTCGCGGCAGTTCGGTGACCTGGTCTTCAAGCCCTTCCGGCCGCGCATCGAGGTGCGCATCGAGCTGATCTACCCGCGCCAGCGGCCGCGCTCGCTGGCCTGCAGCCAACTGGCCGACGAACTGAGGGCGGTGGTCGAACCCGAGCCAGGCTGATCAGGACACCGCAGCGGCTGCGCGCTGCGCCGCCGCCGTGGCGGCAGGGCCTGCAACTGGGGTGCTGCCAGCCACCGGCAGTGCCGCGGGGATGTGCTCGGCCGGGGGCAGGCAGCGCCCCAGGATCAGGTCGGCCGCCTTGGCCCCGATCATCAGCGCCGGGGCATAGGTGTTGCCCGAGGTCACCGCCGGCATGATCGATGCGTCAGCCACCCGCAGCCGGTCGATGCCGTGCACCCGCAGTTCGGCATCCACCACCGCGCTCGGGTCGCTGGCCGGGGCCATCCGGCAGCTGCCGGCCAGGTGGTAGCAGCTCGATCCATAGTGGCGCGCAAAGGCTATCAGCTCGGCGTCGCTCTGCACATCGGCGCCGGGCAGTTGCTCGACCTCGCAGTAAGCGGCCAGGGCGGGCGTGGCCAGGATGCGCCGGGCCAGCCGGATGGCCGCCACCAGCACCTGCCGATCCCGCTCATCGGCCAGGTAGTTGGGCTGGATCAGCGGCGCCAGCGCCGCGTCGCGCGACTGGATGCGCACATGGCCGGTGCTGTGCGGCCGCATCTGCCAGGCGCCGCAGGTCATGCCGGCAAAGCTGTCGAGCGAGCCCAGCTTGCCGTCGCGGTAGCTGGCCGGGGTGAAGATCACCGTGCAGTCGGGCTGGGCCAGGCGCGGGTCAGACCGGCCGAAAGCATGCACCAGGGCCGCCGACAAGCCCAGCACGCTGGGCCGGCGCAGCAGCCATTTGGCGGCCTCGACCAGCAGCCGGGGCCCGCTCACCAGGTTGTTGATGGTGGGGGTGTTGCGGGCCCGCACCACGATGCGCGGGCTGTAGTGGTCGCCCAGGTTGGCGCCCACGCCGGGCAGGTTGTGCGCCACCGGCACGCCCACCTGCTGCAGCAGTCCGGCCGGGCCGATGCCCGACAACTGCAGCAGCTTGGGGGAGTTGATGGCGCCGGCGCAGACGATCACCTCGCGCCGGGCCTGCAGCTCGACGGTGCTGCCGCCGCGTTGGTAACGCAGGCCACGGGCACTGCGGCCGTCCAGCAAGATCGCGCTGACCTGCGCATCGGTGATCACCGTCAAGTTGGCGCGGCCCATCGCCGGGTACAAGAAGGCGCGCGCCGCGCTGATGCGCCGCTCGCCCTCGATCACCCGCTGGTAGTAGCCCGCGCCCTCGGGGCTGGCGCCGTTGTAGTCGGGGCGCGGCGGCAGGCCCTGGCTGGCGGCAGCGTCGATGAAGGCATCGCAGAGCGGATGCCGCCAGGCCGGGTCGGTCACCGGCAGTTCGCCATTGCGGCCGCGGTAGTCGCTGTCAGCGGCGCCGACGCGGCGCTCGATGCTCTGGAAATAGGGCAGCACGTCCCGGTAAGCCCAGCCGGCATTGCCGCACTGGGCCCAGCCGTCGTAGTCGGCCGGCTGGCCGCGCACGAAGACCATGCCATTGACCGAGCTTGAGCCGCCCAGCGTGCGGCCCTGGGTGACGGGAATGCGCCGGCCGGCGGTCCAGTCTGTCGGCTCGGTCTGGAAGGGCCAGGTGATGGCCGGGTTGAACAGCGTCTTGACGAAGCCCGCCGGCATGTGGATGAAGGGGTTGCGGTCCACCGGGCCGGCTTCGAGCACACACACGCTGTGGCCGCTGGCGCTGAGGCGGTTGGCGATGACCGAGGCGGCCGAGCCGCCGCCGACGATCAGGTAATCGAAGCTGTCCATCGCGCTGTCCTGGTTGGGCTGGCATGGGGCGCCGGGCCGACATGGATTCTTCCACCCCGGCCTTGGCGCCCGCCATCACGATATGGCCGTGGGCCATCACGCCCGCTGATGGCAGCCAGCGGCCATCACGCGGCTTGATGCCCGACCGCCAAATCGTGATTGGCGGGGCGGCAGCGGCGTCGAAAGAATGCATCACAGTCGTTTTACCGCCCGGTCCGGGCAAGCCCAGATAGGTTCGCGCCCCATGGCCCTGCAGATCACGCCCATGAACGCCCCCCTGGGCGCCGAAGTCAACGGCATCGACCTGGCCCAGCCGGTGTCTGCGGATACCCAAGCAGCGCTGTACCAGGCCTGGGTCCGGCATGCGGTGCTGGTGATCCGCAGCCAGCAGCTGCAGCCGCCCCAGTTTGTGCTGGCCGCGCGCCTGTTCGGTGACCTGATGGCGCAACAGCTCAAGAAGTTCACGCTGGCCGACCATCCCGAGGTGGGCACCATCTCCAGCCGCGATCTGCCGCTGGTGGACGGCAAGCTGCATGTGCGTGGCGAGAACTTCCACACCGACCATTCCAACTTCGAGGCGCCGCCCAAGGCCACCATGCTGCACGCGGTGGCGCTGCCGGCGCTGGGTGGTGACACCCAGTTTGTCGATGTGCGGGCGGCCTTTGATGATCTGCCCGAGGCGCGGCGCCGGGCTTTGCTGCCGCTGCGCTCGGCGCATGTCTACGAGAGCAGCCAGAGCCCGCGCAAGATGGCCGCGCTGAGCACTGAGGAGCGTGCCAAGGTGCCGCAGACCCTGCAGCCGCTGGTCATCCGCCACCCCGAGAGCGGGCGTGCCGCGCTCTACCTGAACACCGGCCGCATGGAGGGCGTCGAAGGCCTGCCCCGCGACGCCGGCTTCCAGCTGATCGATGCGCTGTACGCGCATGCCACCCAGCCCCGCTACGAGTACCGCCACCGCTGGCTGCCGGGCGATGTGGTGATCTGGGACAACCGCAGCGTGATGCACCAGGCCAATGCCGACTTCGACCCGGCCGAGTACCGCTTCCTCTACCGCGTCATGCTGCAGGGTGCGCCCCTGCAGGCGGCGGCGTGACGCCTCAGGCTGGCCGCATGGCGCACACCGTTGCCTGCCTGGATGTCTGGGCGCCCGCCGTGCGGGAGGTGGTGGGCCGGGTGGCCCACAGCCTGGCCCCTGCCGACCTGGACCTGCGCTTTGCGCGGTCTTATGACGAGGCCGAGCAGTTCGCACTGGTCGAGGCCGCCGACTTCCTGCTGCCGGGTTGGGCGGCCGTCACCGAGGCCATGCTGGCCCGTGCTGGGGGCCTGCGCTTCGTCCAGAAATGGGGCATCGGCGTGGACCGCATCGATGTGGCGGCGCTGCGCCGGCGGGGCATCGGCCTGGCGATTACCGCCGGCGCCAATGCTGGCCCGGTGGCCGAGCTGGCGCTGGCGCTGATGCTGGCCGTGTACCGGCGCATCCCGTTTGTCAACCGCGCGCTGCGCCAGGGCCAGTGGCCCAAGGCCGAGATGCGCGAGACCTGCTTCCAGATCAAGGGCAAAACCGTCGGCCTGGTCGGCTTTGGCAACATCGGCCGCACCCTGGCGCGCCGGCTCAGCGGCTTCGAGGCCCAGGTGATCTATGCCGACAGCCAGGCCGCTGATCCTGCTACCGAGCAGGCCCTGGGGGTGCGCCGGGTCGGGCTGGCTGAGCTGCTGGCTACCAGCGACATCGTCAGCCTGCACCTGCCCTACAGCGCGCAGACCGGCCGGCTGATCGATGCTGCGGCGATTGCGGCGATGAAGCCCGGCGCGGTGCTGATCAACACCGCCCGGGGCGAGCTGGTGGACGAGGCCGCGCTGTATGACGCGCTGCTGGCCGGCCGGCTGCGCGGCGCCGGGCTGGATGCCTTCGACCCCGAGCCACCGGCCGCCAGCCATCCGCTGTTGACGCTCGACCAGGTGGTGGTCACCCCGCATGCCGGCGGCGGCGTGTTCGACAACGTCGAGGCTGTGGCCCGGCATGCCCTGGGCAACCTGTTGCGGGTGATCCAGGGCCAGGCCCTGGCACCGGCCGATGTGGTGATTCCGAGCGCCGACCATGGCTGAGGCCACCCAGCCGATTTTGCGCAACCCGCTGGCCGAGCGCCTGGCAGCCGGCCAGCTGGGCCTGTCGCTGATCGTCAAGCAAGTCAGCAGCGTGGACATCGCGGTGGCCGCGGCCAGTTGCGGCTATGACGCGATCAATGTCGACCTCGAGCACTCGGTGATCTCCGAGGCCGCTGCCGCGCAGATCTGCATCACCGCCCTCAGCCTTGGCGTGACACCGCTGGTGCGGGTGCCCAGCCACGCTGCCCACTACGCCAACCGCCTGCTCGATGCCGGCGCGATGGGCATCGTCGCGCCGCATGTCGAGTCGGCCGACGAGGCGCGCGCCATCGTCGCGGCCTGCCGCTTTGCGCCGCTGGGCCGGCGCTCGGTGGCCGGCCAGTGGCCTCAACTCGGCTACCGGGCCTGGCCGGCCGACCAGGCGCGGCGGCTGCTGGACGCCAGCACCACGGTGGTGGTGATGCTGGAGTCACCCGAGGCCATCGAGCAAGCCGACGTGATCGCCGCCGTGCCCGGGGTGGACATCCTGCATGTGGGCGCCACCGACCTGTGCGACGCCTTCGGCCTGCCGGGGGCCTTCGACCACCCGCGCTTGCGGGCCAGCTTTGAGCGCGTCACCCAGGCCTGCCGGCGCCACGGCAAGGTGGCCGGCGCGGGCGGCCTGGGCAGTGCGCCCGAGGTGATGCAGGCCGTTGTGCGGCTGGGGGTGCGCTTTGTCACCGCCGGCAATGAATGGGCCTTCATGCTGGCAGCAGCACGCCAGCGGGCGGCGATGTTGCGGCAACTGCCGCTTGAATGATTGGATGCAAGCCGTGAAGGACAGCGCCATGCGCGTGATCGCCGAAGACCTGTGGTTCCCGGAAGGCCCTGTCTGGTTAGGTGACGGCAGCCTGCTGGTGGTGGAGATCCGCCGCAAGACACTCACCCGGGTCTGGCCGGATGGCCGCAAACAGATCGTCGCCGACCTGGGCGGCGGGCCCAACGGCGCGGCCATCGGCCCGGACGGCCAGGCCTATGTCTGCAACAACGGCGGCTTCAAGTTCGTGCAGCGCGCCGACGGCCGCTGGGTCACCGCCGGCACGCCGAACGACTATGTCACCGGCCGCATCGAGCGCGTCAACCTGGCCACCGGCGCGGTCGAGCGGCTGTACGACCGGGTTGGCGACCAGCCCATCCGCGGCCCCAATGACATCGTCTTCGATGCCCATGGCGGCTTCTACTTCACCGACCCCGGCAAGACCCGGCATCGCGACTGGGACCGCGGCAGCGTCTGCTACGCCAAGGCCGATGGCTCGATGATCCGCGAGCTGGTGTTCCCGATCCACAAGCCCAATGGCATCGGCCTGTCGCCCGACGGCCGCACCCTCTACGTGGCCGAGACCGAGACCGCCCGGCTCTGGGCCTGGGATCTGGCCGAGCCCGGCGTGCTGGCCCGGCCGGCGCTGGCCTCGCCGCAGTCGCCGCATGGCAGCCGGCTGGTCTATGCCTCTCCCGAATACCAGCGTTTTGATTCGCTGGCGGTGGAGGCCGACGGCCGGGTCTGCATCGGCACGCTGGACCGGGGCGGCATCACGGTGGTCGATCCGGCCAGCGGCCAGGCCGAGTTCGTGCCGGTGCCGGGCGGCGACACCCATGTCACCAACCTGTGCTTCGGCGGCCCGGGGCACCGCCAGGCCTTTGTCACGCTGTCCTATGCCGGGCAGTTGGTGGCCATCGACTGGCCGCGCGCTGGCTTGCCTGACCCTTGCACCTACCTTGCGGAGAGCGCATGAACTTCCTGGTCATCAGCACCCCGCGCGCCGACAAACCCTCGGCCGCCCGCGACAGCCAGAAGCAGTTCTGGGATTGGCTGGCGCCGCTCAAGGTCGACGGCACGGCCTGTCATGTCTACACCAAGCTGGGGCGGGGCGCGGTGATCATCTTCGACGTTGACTCGCACGAGACCCTGCACAAGCTGGTCAACCAGTGGGCTGAATGCGTGCCGGCCAGCTTCGAGATCACGGCCCTGCTGCCGGCGGGCCACCAAGAGCGCATCGCCCGCGCCGGCACCCACCCGATGGGCCTGTGATGGGGCGGCTGCCCCGCTGGCTGGCTGGCGCCGGCCAGGCCCTGGCTGCAGGCGCGATTGGCTTGGCGGGCCTGACCGCATGCTGGGCGCCTGCGGCGGCGCAGACTGCAGCGCCTGCGGCGTTTCCGACCAAGCCGATCCGCCTGGTGGTGCCGTTTGCGCCGGGCGGTGGCACCGACATCCTGGCCCGGGCGCTGGCCGCCCGGCTGGGCGAGAGCCTGGGCCAGGCGGTGAACGTGGAGAACCGGGCCGGTGGCAACACCCTGATCGGCACCGAGGCGGTGGTGCGTGCCGCGCCCGACGGCTACACGCTGCTGATGCAGACCAACAACCTGGCCACCAACCCGACGCTGTACAAGGGCAAGCTCAGCTTCGACACCCGCAAGGATCTGCTGCCGGTGGCGCTGGTGGCCGGCAACCCGCATGTGCTGGTGGTGCATCCGTCGGTGCCGGCACGGGATTTGAAGGAGTTCATCGCGCTGGCGCGTGCCAGGCCGGGCCTGCTCACCTTCGCCACGGCCGGCAGCGGCACCGTCAACCACCTGACCGGCGAGCTGCTGAAGATGCGCGCCGGCATCGACCTGACCCATGTGCCCTACAAGGGCAGCGGTGCCTTGATGCCCGACCTGCTGGGCGGCCAGGTCAACGCACTGTTTGCGGCCATGCCCACGGTCACCGCGCTGATCAAGGACAAGCGCCTGCGGCCGTTGGCGGTGACCACGCCGCGCCGCTTTGCCGGCCTGCCCGACGTGCCGACCATCGCCGAGTCGGGCTTCCCGGGCTTCGACCTCAGCTCCTGGTTCGGCATCCTGGCGCCTGCGGGCACCCCGGCGGCGGTGATTGACCGGCTGAATGCCGAGATCCTGAAGGCGCTGAAAGACCCCAGCTTGCGTGATCGCCTGCAGGATTTCGAGATCTACGGGTCCAGCCCGGCCGAGTTCGGCAGCTTCATTGACGTCGAGATCGACAAGCTGGCCAAGGTGATCGCGGCCTCGGGCGCCAAGATCGACTGACTCGATGCAACCGCGCCGGATCGCCACCCTGGCCCTGTGGGCCGCCTTGACCGTGCTGGCCTGGACCTTTGCCGCGCCCGCCCGGGCGCAGGCCTGGCCGGCGCGGCCGGTGCGCATCGTGGTGCCGTTTTCGGTGGGCACGGCGGCCGACATCGTGGCGCGCCAGCTCGGCGCCCGGCTGGCCGAGCTGTGGGGCCAGGCGGTGGTGATCGACAACGTCCAGGGCGCTGGGGGCAATCTGGGCGCGGCGCTGGTGGCCAAGGCGCCGCCCGACGGCCACACCTTGCTGATGGTGGGCGTGAACCACGCCATCAACCCCAGCCTCTACAAGGACACGCCCTTTGACCTGCTGCACGACTTCAAGCCGGTGGCACGGGTGGCCGCAGGGCCGCTGGTGATCGTGGCCCACCCAGGCTTTGCGGCCAGCAACATCGCCAGCCTGGTGGCGGCGGCCAAGGCGCGGCCGGGCAGCATCAACTTCGGCTCGGGCGGCAATGGCAGCATCACCCACCTGGCCTTCGAGCTGTTGAAGGCCCAGGCCGGCGTTGACCTGGTGCATGTGCCCTACAAGGGCGTGGCGCAGATGCAGAGCGACATCCTGGGCAACCAGATCAGCCTGGGTGCCCCGGCGCTGGCCAGCGCGCTGGGCAATATCAAGGCCGGCAAGCTCAAGGCGCTGGCGGTGACCAGTGCCCGGCGCAGCGCGGTGCTGCCCGATGTGCCGACCGTGGCCGAGGCTGGCCTGGCCGGCTATGACGTGTCGGCCTGGAACGGCCTGCTGGCGCCAGCCCGCACGCCCGACGAGATCGTCGCCAGGATCCATGCCGATGTGCTGCGGGTGGCGCGATCACGCGAGTTTGCCGGCCTGCTGCAGCCCCAGGGCCTGGAGCCCGACCCGCTGGGCCCGGCAGAGTTCCGAGCGTTCATGGCCGGCGAGCTGGCCAAGTGGGCGCAACTGGTCAAGGCCAGCGGTGCCAAGCTGGATTGATGGGGCCCACCACCGCGCCATACCCGCCCGAGTGGCTGGCAAAACCCGTCTGGTCAGCCTGTGCCTGCCCGCGTTATGGTGGGCGATTGACGATCCACACCGCGACCCGGCGCTGCACCTCGCGAAATTTGACAAACCGATGCCTGCCTGCCCATGAACACCCTCGACTACCTGCTCGCCACCTCACTGGGCCAGGCCCAGGCCGCGCTGGCCCAAGACCCGCAAGCCAAGTTGCTGGCGGGCGGCATGACGCTGATACCGGTGCTCAAGCACCGCCTGGCTGCGCCCAGCCAACTGGTCGACATCGGCAGCCTGCCCGAGCTGCAGACCTTGCTGGTGCAGGCCGCCCAGGTGACGCTGGGCGCCGGGCTCACCCACCGCGCGGTGGCGGCCTCAGGGGCCCTGCAGCAGGCCCTGCCCGGGCTGGCCAGGCTGGCCGGCGGCATTGGCGATGCCCAGGTGCGGGCGCGCGGCACGCTGGGCGGGTCGATTGCCAACAACGACCCGGCGGCCGACTACCCGGCGGCACTTCTTGCGCTCAAGGCGGTGGTGGTGACCGAGCGGCGCGAGCTGCCGGCAGAGGCCTTCTTCACCGGCATGTTCAGCACCGCGCTGGCGGATGACGAGATCGTCACCGCGGTGCGCTTTGCCATCCCGCTGCGCAGTGCCTACGCCAAGTTCGGCCACCCGGCCACCGGCTATGCGATGGCCGGGGTCTATGTGGCCGATTTCGGCGGTGGCGACCTGCGGGTGGCGGTCACCGGTGCCACCGCCTGCGCCTGCCGTTGGCCAGCGGCTGAAATCGCCTGGCAGCAGGGCCTGGGCAGCGCCAGCTTCGATCATCCGGACCTGCTGGACGACATGCATGCCCCCGCCGCCTACCGGGCGCAACTGGCCCGCCTGATGTTCGAGCAAGCCCTGCTAGCGTTGGCCTGATACCTGGCCTGATACCTGGCCTGATACCTGGCCTGATACCCGGGCCTGATACCCGGGCCTGATACCTGGTCTGTAACGTCGCTGCCACCCCTTTTACCGAGACCGCCCGATGAAGCTCAGCTTTGACTTGAACGGCACGACGCGTAGCGCCGATGTCGAGCCCCGCACCTTGCTGGCCCATCTGCTGCGCGAGCAGTTCGGCCTGACTGGCACGCATATCGGCTGCGACACCAGCCAGTGCGGCTGCTGCACCGTGCTGCTCGACGGCGTGGCGGTCAAATCCTGCAGCCTGCTGGCGGTGCAGGCCCAGGGCCGGGCCGTCACCACCATCGAGGGCCTGGCCGCCAAGCTGCCGGCGGGTGAGCTGCACCCGGTCCAAGTGGCCTTCACCGAATGCCATGCGCTGCAATGCGGCTTCTGCACTCCGGGCATGGTGATGGCCACCGTCAGCCTGCTGCGTGACCAACCCCAGCCCAGCGACGCCCAGATCGAGCAAGGCCTGGCCGGAAACCTGTGCCGCTGCACCGGCTACATCAACATCGCCAAGGCGGTGCGCCAGGCGGCCCAGGTGATGCGGGGCAGCGTGGCTGCTGGGGAGGCAGCACGGTGAGCGCGAACCTCGCCGTCGATGCGCTGGCCCTGTCGCCCAGCGTGCGCTATGCCCGGCGTGAGGACCATGCCCTGGTCACCGGCCAGGGCCGCTACACCGCCGACCATCGCTACCCGGGCATGCTGCATGCCTGCATGATCCGGTCGACCTACGCCCATGCGCGCATCACGGCGCTTGATTTGTCGGCGGTGCGCCAGGCGCCCGGCGTGCAGGCGGTGCTGACGGCCGACGATGTGGCCGCCTTTGGCGCCCGCGAGCTGCCCAACTTCATGGCCGTCAAAGACCTCGACGGCCAGCCGCAAAAGCAGGTGCGGATGCCGGTGCTGGCCCGGGATGAAGTGCACTTTGTCGGCCAGCCGCTGGCGATGGTGCTGGCCGACAGCGCTGACTTGGCCCAAGACGCCGCCGAGCTGGCGCAGATCGACTACGAAGCGCTGGACGCCGTGGCCACGGTGGACACAGCCCTGGCGCCGGGTGCGCCGCAGGTGCATGCCGACGTGCCGGGCAATCTGTCGGCCCGCTTTGCCGATGGCGACCGGGCGGCGGTGGACGCCGCCTTCCTGGCCGCGCGCCACGTCAGCCGGGTGCGGGTCAACAGCCAGCGCCTGATCGGCATGCCGATGGAGCCGCGTGCGGTGGTTGTGTGGCACGACCCCGCCAGCGGCATCACCCGGGTGCACACCCCCACCCAGGGCATGCTGGGCATGAAGGCCGCGCTGGCCGCACTCACCGGGGTGCCGCCCGAGCAACTGGAGATCGACACCCAGGACGTGGGCGGCTCCTTCGGCCTGCGCGGCGGGCCCTACAGCGAGCATGCGCTGCTGGTGCTGGCCGCGCGCAAGCTGGGCCGGCCGGTGAGCTGGGTGGGCAGCCGCGCCGAGGTGTTCCAGAGCGACTGGCATGGCCGCGCGCTCAGCCTGGACGGCGAGGTGGCACTCGACGCCGACGGCCGCATCCTGGCCATCCGCTTCCACGACCAGGCCGACCTCGGCGCCTTCAACTGCTACTTCAGCAGCCTGATCGGCAGCCGCAACCTGAGCGTCACCATGGGCGGCGTCTACAAAGTGCCGGCGCTCTACATGGAGAGCGAGCTGGTCTTCACCCACACCGTGCCGGTGTCGGCCTACCGCGGCGCCGGCCGGCCCGACATCGCCTATGCCGTCGAGCGCCTGATCGACCATGCCGCGCATGAGCATGGCTTCGATCCGGTGGCGCTGCGGCGCCTGAACTTCATACCGCCCGGTGATTTCCCCTACCGCACCGCCAACGGCACCCTCTACGACCATTGCGACTTTGCCCGGGTGCTGGACCGCGCGCTGGCCTTGTCGGGCTACGCCGGCTTTGCGGCGCGGCGTGCCGAGAGCCAGGCGCGGGGCCAACTGCGCGGCATCGGCCTGGCCTGCTACCTGGAGGCCTCAGCGGCCGGCGCTGCCGCGATGGACCAGGTGCAGGGCGAGTTCTCGGCCGACGGCGTGCTGCAGATCTACGGCGTCACCGGCAGCTCGGGCCAGGGCCACGAGACCTCCTTCGCACACATCATCGAGGCCCACCTGGGCCTGCCGGCCCAGCAGGTGCGCTACCACGCGGGCGATGCCGGCCGCAGCCTGGTGGGCAACGGCACCGGCGGCTCGCGCACGCTCTACGGCGCCGGCAGCGCGGTGATGGACCTGTGCCAGCGCCTGGTGGCGCTGGCCCGGCCGCTGTTGGCCGCCCGCTGGGGCTGCGCGTTGGACGCCTTGCAACTCAGCGATGGGCAGTGGCAGCAGGCGGGTGAAGCCGGGCGCCGGCTGAGCATGGTGGACCTGCTGGCCAGCCTGGACGCTGCGCAACTGGCCGCGCTGCGCGCCACCGGCGAGGCCAAGTCTGGCGCCACCTTCCCCAACGGCTGCCATGTGGCCGAGGTCGAGATCGACCCGCGCAGCGGCGTCACCACGCTGCTGAACTACGTGGCGGTGGACGACCTGGGCACGGTCATCTCACCCCAACTGGTTGAAGGCCAGGTGCACGGCGGCGTGGTGCAGGGCTGGGGCCAGGCCTTTTGCGAGCGGGTGGTCTATGACGAGGGCGGCCAGTTGCTCTCAGGCAGCCTGATGGACTATGCGATGCCCCACCTGGGCTGTGTGCCGGTGATGCTGCGCGAGACGGTGGACGTGCACACCGACTTGAACCTGCTCGGCGCCAAGGGTGTGGGCGAGTCGGGTTGCAGCGGCTCGCTGCCGGCGCTGGCCAATGCGGTGGTCGGTGCGCTGCGGCCGCTGGGCATCCAGGCGATGGACATGCCCTTCACGGGCGCCAGGGTGTGGGCGGCGATCGAGGCGGCGCGCGGGGATTTGGGTTAAGGCCAGGTCGCAGCATGCGGCGCTCTGCTCGCCGCCCCCATACACTTGCTGATGGCCCAGGTGTCCATCGCCC
>JANLZT010000288.1:0-8186 GCA_031366465.1 Betaproteobacteria bacterium
GAGGCCTGGCCGGCGCTGCAGATCGTGGCCGAGGCCCGCAACGGGCTGGAGGCGGTTGATCTGGTCAACCAGCACCGGCCCGAGATCGTCTTTCTCGATATCCGCATGCCGGGCCTGAGCGGGGTGGACGCGGCCCGCCAGATCGCCCAGATGGCGGTGGCCGACGACGAGCATCTGCCCGAGATCGTCTTCATCACCGCCTATGACCAGTACGCGGTCGAGGCCTTCGAGCAAGGTGTCTGCGACTACGTGCTCAAACCCGCCGAACGCGAGCGGCTGCAGGTCACCGCCGGCCGCATCCAGGCCCGGCTGGCGCGGCGCGATGCCCCGGATGCCGACGGTGCTGGGGCTGACCCGACGCCGCCGCTGCAGCAACTGCTGCACCGCCTGGCCGCCCAGCTCAACCCGGGTGCAGCGCCCAAATACCTGGACTGGATCCAGGCCAGCGTGGGCCCCGGCATCCAGATGATCGCGGTGGCCGAGGTGCTGTTTTTCATCAGCGACGAGAAGTACACCCGGGTGCAGACGGCCAGCGTCGAAGCGCTGATCCGCAAGCCGATCAAGGAGCTGATCGACGAGTTGGACCCGGCGCTGTTCTGGCAGATCCACCGCAGCACGCTGGTCAATGTCAAGGTGATCGCCGGCATCACGCGGGATTTTCGCGGCCGCCAGATCGTGGCCGTGCGCGGCCACCCCGAGAAGCTCGAAGTCAGCCGCAGCTACGGGCATTTGTTCAAGGGCATGTAGTGATCGGGGCCCGGCCCAGCCGTGGCAGTATCCGTGCGGGCAAGGACCGTGTTCAGCGGGATTCGCCGGGACAGCTTGTGAATGGGAGCAGGGGACGGCAACGATGCAGAGCAATAAGACACGATCCCAGGCGCTGGTCGAAGCACTGAAGCAACCAAACGGCGCTCGGTTCTATCGCTGTGCGCTCCAAGTAAACCCCTTTGCCTATCACGGTCGGCACGGCAAGCAGACGGACTATCAGAATGAAGCCGACTACAACGCTGCGATTGTCGAGGCCTGCCATGCAAATGGCATAGAGGCCATCGCTGTCACCGACCATTATCGAGTCAGCGACTCTGTCGGCCTGGTCAACGCCGCTCGCGCAGCGGGTGTGTTCGTCTTTGGCGGCTTTGAGGCTGCGTCAGACGATGGCGTTCATTTTCTTTGCCTCTATGACCCGGACAAGGACAGCAGCCTGGATCGGCTGATTGGTCAGCTTGGGGTGCGTGATCACACCGCACTCTCGCCCAATGGCGACAAGAACTGCCTAAAGCTGCTCGAATGCGTGCGCGAGCAGGGGGGCATCACAGTTGCTGCGCACGTTGCTGCAGAAAATGGACTGCTGGCGACACTTGAAGGCCAGCCACGCATGAACGCCTGGAAGTCGCACCACCTCTATGCGTGCGCATTGCCTGGGCCCGTGAGCGATGCTCCGCAGCATGTGCGGCCGATCCTGGAGAACAAGGACGCGGCTCACTCGCGCGAGCGCAGGGTCGCGGTTATCAACGCCTCCGACGTGAATAGCCCTCAGGCCATGTCTGACCCTCGGTCAAGCTGCTTTATCAAGATGTCGGCCCTCTCCGTGGAAGGCTTGCGTCAAGCCTTTCTCGATCCCGAATCGCGGATACGCCTGCACAGCGACCCGCGCCCCGAGCCGCACACGGAATTCGTTGCAATGGCCTGGGAAGGAGGTTTTCTCGACGGCGCTCGAATTCACTTCAATGGCAACTTGAATGTGCTTGTCGGTGGACGCGGGACGGGAAAGTCGACGGTTCTTGAAAGCCTGCGCTACGCGCTGGCGATCGATCCGCTCGGTGACGAGGCGACCAAAGCGCATCAGGGCGTGCTGAAGCATGTGTTGCAGAGCGGGACGAAGGTTTCACTGCTGGTTCGGTCACACCATCCAACCCAGCACGACTACACCATTGAGCGAACGATTCCCAACCCAGCGGTGGTGAAGGACGAGAACGGCGAAGTCCTGAATCTCTCCCCCAGGGACATAGTTCCGGGAGTTGAGGTGTTCGGGCAGCATGAAATTTCGGAGCTGACGAAAAGTCGAGACAAGCTGACACGCCTCTTGGAAAGGTTTGTCGAGCGCGATCCCAACGCCGGCGCGCAGAAGTCAAAGCTGCGGCTTGAGCTGGAACGCTCCCGCGTCCGCATCGCCGATGTGCTGCGCGAAATGACGCTGATCGAGGAACGGCTCTCGCTTCTTCCGGGCCTTGAGGAAACTCAGAAGCGCTTCCAAGCGGCGGGACTCGAAGACAAGCTAAAGGAGAAGAGTTTGCTTGTGCGCGAAGAGCGCATATTGGCAACGCTCAAGGAGCGGCTAGCGCCCGTGTCGTCGCTCCGGCTGGAGCTGGCCGGTCTGCTGCCGATCGATACGGCCTTCTTGTCGGCCAAGGCGCTAGAGGGATTGCCCAATGGCGCGATGCTGGCTGAGGGAGTCGCAATTATTGGTCGCGTAACAGATCAACTTCAGGCGATTGCAGCGGTGATCGACAACGCAATCGTCGCGGCGGATGCCGAGGTATCAGCATTACGCTCCCAATGGGACGAGCGGAAACAGGCGGTCGAGACCACTTATCAAGCACTCCTGCGCGAACTGCAGAAATCCAGGATTGATGGGGAGGAGTTCATCCGCCTGCGGCGTCAAATCGAGGAACTCAGGCCGCTGCGGGAGAAGAAGGAAGCGCTGATGCGTGACCTTGCGACGCACCAAGCGAATCGGCGCAATCTACTCGACGAATGGTTTAACCTTCAGTCCGCTGAATACCGAGCGCTGGCGCAGGCGGCAAAGCGTGTCTCCAGGAAGCTGCGTTCGAAAGTGCGCGCGATGGTGACGATGGGGGGCAACCGCGAGCCGCTTGAGAAGCTGCTGCGCGAAGAAGTTGGCGGCAATCTTGCCGCCCTGCTGGAGCGCTTGAAGAGCCGAGACAACCTGTCGTTGCCAGACCTTGCGCAGCGCTGCCGCGAGGGCAAGGATGCGCTCGTTGCCAATTACAGCCTGCCGCCTGCGGCGGCGGAGCGTATGGCGCAGGCGGCGTCTGACCTGTTCATGAAAATTGAGGAGCTGGAGCTGCCGGCGACGACAAAGATTGAACTGAATACATCCGGCGACGGAGAACCAGAGACTTGGCAGACCATCGAGGCGCTCTCGGCTGGGCAAAAGGCGACGGCAGTGCTACTGCTGCTCTTGCTGGAGTCCGAGGCACCGCTTGTCGTCGATCAGCCTGAGGATGATCTCGACAATCGGTTCATCACCGATGGGGTCGTGCCAACCATGAAGGATGAGAAGCGGAAGCGCCAGTTTGTCTTTTCCACTCACAACGCAAACATTCCGGTGCTGGGGGATGCCGAGCTGATCATTGGTCTGTCTACTGGCATTCAAAACGATGCAGTGATGGGGCGAGTCAGTGAGCGCCATATGGGCTCCATCGACATGCAGCCCGTGCGCGAAATGGTGGAAGAAATCCTGGAGGGCGGAAGGACGGCCTTTGAAATGCGACGTGAAAAATATGGTTTCTAACGATGACTGTTACGCGTACACACCTACTTGAGATCATTCACAACGGCGAGAACTCCGGCGTGGAATTCAAACGCGACGATATACAAAATCAGGAATTCGCGCGTGAATTGGTTGCACTGGCAAATCTTGAGGGTGGGCGCTTGCTGCTCGGTGTGGAGGACGATGGCTCGGTGTCTGGCATCAGCCGGCCGCCCGATAAGCTGGAGGAGTGGGTAATGAATGCCTGCCGGGACAAGATCAGACCTGGTCTTATTCCGTTTTACGAGCTGATCCGCGATATAGAGCCGGGCAAGGACGTGGCGGTCGTGCGGGTCTCGCGCGGCCTCGACGTCCATACCCTGTGGCACAACCACAAGAACGCCTACTTCATCCGCGTTGGCACTCAGAGCCGCGAGCCATCGCCCGAGGAACTGGGGCGGCTGTTTCAGCAGCGAGGCAACTTCAGGGCAGAGTTGCGGCCGGTCTCCGGTGCGAAGTTCGCTGATCTGGATGTCCGGCGTCTCAAAGACTACTTTGCGCATGTTCGGCGTCAGCAGGTGCCGGGGGATGCCGATGATGAAGCATGGAAGACGCTGCTCTTCAATACGGAGATCATGGTCGAGGATGGCATCACCGTCTCAGGTGTTTTACTCTTCGGTCGAACTCCCAATCGATTTCTTCCCCAAGCCGGCATCGATGCCGCAGCCTTTCCTGGCGTCAACAAGGACTATGCAGCACGCGAACGCGCCGCCTTGCGTGGCCCGATGGTGCCGCTGCTCAACGATGCGGATGAGCTTGTCGAGTCTGGGCTGGTTGAACAGGCGCTGGCTTTTGTGCAGAGAAATGTTGCGGTGGTCGGTGGCCTTGAAGAGGGCGGTGCCCGCCGCGAGGCGCGGCCTGCATATCCTGCGGAAGCGGTGCGCGAAGCAATCGTGAATGCGCTCGTTCACAGGGACTACTTGCTCTCCAGCACTGACATCGAACTGTCGATTTACGAGGATCGTCTTGAGGTTGTCTCGCCCGGGCGTCTGCCGAATGGCATTACGCCAGCCCGCATGCTGACGGGTTGCCGAGCGTCGCGCAATCAGTTGATCAAGGACGTTATGCGGGATTATCGCTACTTGGAGCACTCGGGGATGGGTGTGCCCCGCAAGATTGTGAAGTGCATGCGCGAGCACAATGAAACCGAACCAGTACTCATTGAGGACGGTGAGCGTTTTACAGTCCGATTACTGCGATGAATTAGGATCGCGAGCTTTTGCATTGAAACCGCCCTGTCAATACTGGCAAGTCACCGCCGTATCATCCAAGTCTTGTCCCCAAAGTGGACTGACCATGCGCCACACCATCGCCTTCATGCCCAGCCCGCAGTACAGCAGCGCCATCAGCTGTCTGCGCGGCAGCCAAGCCAGCCCGCCCTTCCGGTTCAATGAGTCTGCACTGCGACGCTATCAAAAGCGCGCGCGCTGCCGATCCGCAACAGCCCGCCGCCGATGACCGATTCGGCCGAGCTGTTCCGCCATGTCAGTGCCGAGAAAGCGCCTTTCTACCGCCGCCTGATGGATGTGTTTGCCGCCGCCAAGCGCCAATACCGGCTGCAGTTGCGGCCCGACGAGGTGTTGGCTGAAGGCCAGTGGGCCGGCGACGCCCCGCGCATCGAGGAGATCAATGCCGGGCTGGCCCAGTTGGCGGCCTGGGGCAACCTCGAATCCCAGCCCGACACTGCGCGGGTGGCCAACCTGAGCGACTTTTACCGCGCCCGTTTCCTCTACCGCCTGTCGGTGGGCGGTGAGGCGGTGGAATCAGCGCTGGGCCTGTTCGAGCAACTGCTGGCGCGCCGCGCCGAGCTGCAGACGGTGGCGCTGGAAGACATCGCCAGCCGCCTGCAGGCCCTGGCCACGCTGGTGTCAGCCGAAAACGCAACCGCAGCCGGCGCCGGCGTTGAACTCGACGTGGCCAAGATCCACGAGACCCTGCGCGATCTGGTGCGGGTCTTCGAGGGCCTGGCCGACAACGCCCAGGCCTTCATGGCCGGCATCGCCCGCAGCATCGAGCTGCAGCAGGCCGAGGCCGCTGCGGTGGTGGTCTACAAGCGCCGGCTGATCGACTACCTGGAGCGCTTCATCGGCGACCTGGTGCGCCGGTCCGACACCATCGCCCGGCTGATCCTGGGCCTGGACCCGGTGATCGACGGCCTGCTGGGCCGGGTGGCCGAACGCGAGGCACGCGATGCCGCGCCGGGTGATGCAGCCGATGCGCCCGGCGCCCCCGCCAGCACTGATACCGCCGACGCCCTGCAGCGCCAGTGGCAGTTGTGGCGCGAGCGCTGGCGCGGCCTGCGCGGCTGGTTTCTCAGCACCGGCAATGCGCCGCCGCAGGCCGAGTTGCTGCGCGGGCGGGCGCGCTCGGCGATCCCGCAACTGCTGGGGGCGATCGCCGCCATCAACGAGCGGCGCAGCGGCCGCAGTGACCGGTCCGCCGATTTCCGGCGGCTGGCGGTCTGGTTTGCGCAAGCCCCCGACGACGGCGCCGCCCACCGGCTGGCGCGCGCCGCCTTCGCTTTACATCCTGCCCGCCACCTGGGCGCCGGCAGCGCCGCCGACATCGAGGCCGCCGCCGACCTGCCGGCCGCCACCCGCTGGGCCGACGCGCCGCCGCTGGCGATCCACCCGCGCTTGCGCGAATACGGCGAGGCCAACCTGCGCGGCCCGCCGCCCCGGGTGCGTGACCGGGCCGAGGCGCGGGCCTTTCTGGCGCGCCAGTTCAGCGAGGAGTCGCGCCAGGCCGAGGCCGCGCGGGCCCGCCTGGCCACCGGTTTGCCGGTCGCGCTGTCGGCCCTGGGCAATCTGGATGGGCCCGGCTTTGCGCTGCTGCTCACCCTGCTGGGCGAGGCGCTGGCCGAGCAGGCAGAGCCGGATGCCTCGGTAGACCGGCCGACCGGCGATGGCCTGCTGCAGATCCGGTTGCAGCCGCTGGGCGCCGGCCAGCGCGCCCGCATCCACAGCCCGCAAGGCGTGTTCGAGGGCCGCGACCATCTGCTCACCGTCACCGCGCTGCACACCGGCCCATGAGCCCCAAACCCGTCGGCCCGCCTGACTCCGCATCCGCTGCCCCTGCCGCCGCTGCCCCTGCCGCCGCTGCCGCCACCCCAGCCCGGCCCGGGCGCCCGGCGCGGCCCCGCCCCGACCTGGGCCAGCACCAGCAGCGCCACCAGCGCGATGAGTTCCGAACCGCCTTGTGCGCGCTGCTGATGTGCCCGCTGATGAACCCCGGCCACGAGGCCTTTGCGGCGGTGCGGCGCCAGGCCGAGCGGCTGCGTGAATGGTTTGCGCGCGAGACCGGCTGGCCGCTGCAGGTCGAGCGCGACGGCGCCCGGCTCTACAAGCGCCCGGCCGATGCCGCGCAGATGGCCGACACCAGCCGTGGCCTGGCCGGCTACGACCAGCGCCGCTACGTGCTGCTGTGCCTGGCCTGCGCGGTGCTGGAGCGCGCCGACGCCCAGATCACGCTGCGCCTGCTGGGCGAGCGCCTGCTGCTGCTGGCCGCCGAGCCCGACCTGGCCGCCACCGGGTTTGGCTTCGCGTTGGTGGCCCAGCATGAGCGGCGCGAGCTGGTGGCGGTCTGCCGCAGCCTGCTGGCGCTGGGCGTGCTGCAGCGGGTGGCCGGCGACGAGGACGGCTTTGTGTTGGCCGGCCACGAGCAGGCCGACGCGCTCTACGACGTGCAGCGACGCGCCCTGGCCGGCCTGCTGGCCGCCGTGCGCGGCCCGTCCACCTGGGCGCCGGCCGACGCGCCGATCACGCTGGACGCCCGGCTGCAGGCGCTGGCCGGCGAGCATGTGGCCGACAGCGATGAAGGCCGCCGCAGCGCGCTGCGCCAGCGCCTGGCGCGCCGGCTGCTGGACGACCCGGTGGTCTACGCCGCCAGCCTGGACGCCGCCGCGCTGGCCTATTTCATCAACCAGCGCAGCGCGCTGGCCGGCCGGCTCTGCGAGGCCACCGGCCTGCTGGCCGAGCAGCGCGCCGAGGGCCTGGCCCTGGTCGATGAGGACGGCGCCCTCAGCGACGTAGCGCTGCCCGCCGAGGGCACCGACGCGCATGTCGCCCTGCTGGTGGCCCAGGCACTGGCCGGCCAGGTGCGCGGCGCTGCCGGCTACGGCCAAGCGCCGCCCAGCCGCAGCGTTGATGACATCGCCACGCTGCTGCGCCGGGCCCGCGACACCCAAGGCCGCTACTGGCGCAAATCGGCCCGCGAGCCCGGCGCCGAGCGAGAACTCGCGGCGCTCGCCATCCAGCGCCTGCTGCAACTGCAGTTGCTGGCGCGCGACGGCGACACGCTGCGGCCGCTGCCGGCCATCGCCCGCTTTGCGCTGGGCGCCCACGTCGCGGCTGGCGACGCCCCCATCCCACCAGCCCAGCCGCGCGGCGAGAGCGGCTCACTGTTTGACCCGCCATGATCGACGACCTGCAAAGCCTGCCCAGCCTGGGCCCGGCGGCCGCCGACCGCCCACCGCTGCCCTTGCCCACCCGCGCGCGCTGGCAGCCGCTGCGGCTGGGCCTGGTCGAGCTCTACCACTACGACAGCGAGGAGTTCTGGTTCCGCGACGGCCACCTGCTGCTGCGCGGCAACAACGGCACCGGCAAGTCCAAGGTGCTGTCGCTGACCCTGCCGT
>JANLZT010000334.1:0-2778 GCA_031366465.1 Betaproteobacteria bacterium
GCCGGTGCCGCAGGAAATCGCCGCCCCGGTCTCGAAGCTCAGCGCATCGGGCAGCGCCACCAGGGTGTTGGCGG
Source organism: Betaproteobacteria bacterium (assembly GCA_031366465.1). Classification (GTDB taxonomy): domain Bacteria; phylum Pseudomonadota; class Gammaproteobacteria; order Burkholderiales; family Burkholderiaceae_C; genus Pseudaquabacterium. The sequence goes on from JANLZT010000334.1 coordinate 75, forward strand.
GGCATTTCATATAGGGCGCATGGGCGCCGTGGCCCGACACACCGTAGACCTCGGCGACGCCTTCGACACACAGTTGCTGCCAGCCGGTGTTGCAGTGCGGGCAGGCACCGCAGCCGCGGTAGTGGTGCACCATCACCCGTTGGCCCAGCCGGGCGCGCTTGGGGCTGACGTTGGCGCCGATGGCGGCCACCACGCCGCAGGGCTCGTGCCCGGCGATCACCGCCGAGCCCACCGGGATGCCCAGCGCCTTATTGGCCTCGCCGGGCGCCGAGCGGTAGAACTTCAAGTCGCTGCCGCACATGCCCGAGGCCTTGATCTGCAAGACCACCTCGTCGGGGCCGGGCGTCGGGTCGTCGAAGTGGCGCAGTTCGATCTGCCGGTTGCCGGTGAAAACAATGCCTTGCATGGTGTTGGCTCCGTTGTCGGCCGCTTTGGGCTGGATGACAGCCAGGCTCAGGGCAGCAAGACCAGCCGCCCCACCACCCGGCCGGCGCGCAGATCGTCCAGCGCCTGGTTGGCCTGATCCAGCGGGCGCCGGTCCAGCGGCAGCTTGGGCAGGCCCTGGGCCCGCACCAGGTCGACCAGCTCGCGCAACTCGGCCAGGTTGCCCACGTAGCTGCCCTGCAGCGTGGCGGCCTTGTTGACCACTGCCGGCACCGGCAGGCTCATCGCACCGCCCAGCAGCCCCACCAGCAGCAGCTTGCCGCCCTTGTCCAGCAGCCTGAATCCCTGGCTGGCGGTGGCCGCGCTGCCCACCAGGTCCAGCACGAACAGCACTGGCCCGCCCACCGCCTGGCGCACCTGGGCGTCGGCATCGGGGGCTACGGGGTCGATGGCGGCCAGCGCACCTGCGGCCAGCGCGGCCTGGCGCTTGATGGGGTCGATGTCGAGCACCACCGCGCCGTGGCCGCCCATCAGGCGCAGCACGCCCAGGGCCATCAGCCCAAGACCACCGGCGCCGAAGATCACGACCGGCTGCTGCTGCAGCAGCGGTCCGGCTTTTTTAAGCGCGCTGTAGGTGGTCAGGCCGGCGCAGGCCAGCGGCGCTGCGGCCACCGGGTCGATGCCGGTCAGGTCGATCAGGTAGCGCGGGTGCGGCACCAGGATGTGCTCGGCAAATCCGCCGTCGCGGCTGACGCCAATGAAGCGCGAATCGACACACATGTTCTCGTCGTCCTGCTGGCAGGCGCGGCAACTGCCACAGCCGATCCAGCCGTAAACCAGCGCCGTGCTGCCCAGGCCCACATTCTGGGCATCCGGGCCGACGGCGGTGATCCGGCCGGTGGTCTCGTGGCCCAGGGTGCGCGGCAGATTGCAGCGCGCCGCGAAGGACGCCCACTGGCCATGGCCCAGGTCGACCTGGCCGTCCTGCACATGCAGGTCGCTGTGGCAGACGCCGGCCGCCAGCACTTGCAGAACCACTTGCGTGCCGGTGGGCACGGGCAGCGGCTTGTCCAGTGCCAGCAGGGGCTGACCGAAACCGGCCAGGTGGAAGCAGCGCATGGTGCTGGGCATGGTCAGGCGGCCCTCATTTGATGAACTTCTCGTAGTCGGCGTACTGGCCGGTGGCCTTGAACTTCTTGGCCTGGAAGTCATAGGTGTAGGCACGCAGCCCGGTCATGCCGCGGTGATCGGTGGGGATGTACTTGAGCGGTGACGACACGCCTTTGGTATCGATCTGGAAGCCGGCATTGAGCATCGCCACCAGCTTGTCGCGGGTCGGCTCGGGGCCCACCTTGGTGGCGGCCTCGGCGATCAACTGGCCGACCACCCAGCCGCCGACATAGTTGATATTGCTCTTGAAGTTGCTGTAGCCGTATTTGTCGGCTGTGGCCGACATCTCGCCCAGCGCTGGCGAATCCTCGGAATCGGTGGGGGTGAGGCAGCTCATGAAGTTGTAGTTGGCAGCGGCCTCGGCGCCCAGCGCGGTGTAGATCTCCAGCGTGCCCAGGTGGGTGATGGCGAATGCCGGGGTCTTGAGGCCGTACTGGGCCATGGTGCGCAAGGTCAGGATCGAATTGCTGGGCACACCGTAGATGGCAATCAGATCGGGCTTGCTGGCGATGATGTCGAGCACCTGCGAGGTGACATCGGCCGCACCGGGCTTGACCGGCAGGGCCTTGGACGAGCCGCCGAGCTTGGTGGCCTCGGTGTTGACGAAATCGGCAAACTCCTTGCCGCCGGCCACGTCCAGGTGCACCACCGCCACCTTGGGGGCCTTCAACTTGAGCCGCTCGGTGAAGTGGCCGACGCCGGCCTGTGCCATCTCCTTGTTGCCACAAAAGCCTGCGTAATACATCGGGTTGGCCGGCTCGGTGCCCGACCTGGCCAGCGCATAGGCGCCGACGATGGGCACCTTGCCGCCCTTGATCATCGGCATCATCGCGGCCTGCGCCGACGAGCTGCCCATGCCCGAGATCGCCAGCACGTTGGTCTGCGTCACCAGGCGCTCGTAGTTGGCGCGCACCAGCGCGGTGTCGTAGCGGTCGTCCTCGATCAGCAGGTTGATCTTGCGGCCGTGCACCCCACCGGCCTCGTTGAACTTGCGGATATAGGCCTGCACGCCGCGGGTCCAGGGCACCTCGTTGCCGGCGGTGGGGCCGGACAAATCCATCATCACGCCCCAGTCGATGCGGTCGGTGTAGACGCCGTCACCGGGCGCCTCGAAGCACCAGGCGGGGTTGGCGAAAGCTGCCAGGGCCAG
>JANLZT010000353.1:0-2591 GCA_031366465.1 Betaproteobacteria bacterium
GACCCAGCCGCCCCATCGTGCCCCGGCCGACGCCGCCATCGAGGTGCCGCCGCGACTGAAGATTAGTGCCGACCTTCCAGCTGCAGCTGTCCGCCTGCGTCCGCGGGCACGACCGCCCGTCCCGATCGATGCACTACCGACTGCGCCGCCATTGCCTCCGGTCGCGGCTCCGTTGCCCCAGCCCAACCACCCGCATATGCAGCCGACACCGCTGCGGCCGGCGATCAATCCGCAGCCGCCGTTTACGGCACCGCCGGCCATGTCGATGCAGATGCCGCCACCGCAGCCGCAGACCCAACCTCCCGGGCCGATGCAGCATTCGTTTGCGCCAGTCGCCGGTGATTTCTACTTTCCGCCGATGCAGCCGGCAAGCGGCGCGGGTCATCCCCCGCCGGGGATGCAAAACCCCTGACACCGCGGCGACTGGGGGGGGGCTCCCGTTGCCCGCCCCCCCGCTGGTTGGGCACGGCCGGAAGGCCGTCTACGCTCAAGCGCGGTCAGAGCTTGTCGACCGCGTCCTTGAGCACTTCCTTGGCGTCGCCCTTGGCCTTCTGGTGCTGGCCTTCGACCTGCTTGACGATGCCCTTGACCTGCTGCTGGGTGTTGCCCAGCGCGTGGCCGGTTTTCTCTTGCACCTTGCCGGCGATGTCTTTGACGGCGCCCTTGACTTGGTCCTTGTTCATGCTGATTTCCTTTGGCTTGAAAGGGGGAGTGACGGATGGCCTGTGAGGGCGCATCCAACGGGACGCCCAGTGTCTGGGCGGCGCTGCGCCGCCGCCACCGCCGCAGGCCGCGTCCGGCTGTCGGCAGGGTCCTACTTGAACGGCCCAGGTGCGGCGGCTGGGTCGGGGCAATCAGGCGCTCGTCCTACAGCCGGCGCCGCCCCGGCGCGGCAAGCTGGCGCGGTGATGGCCCGCCATCGCGATCAGGAGCAAGCCATGCACCCCCACACCCCACCCTTGTCCCACCCCCTGCCCGCAGGCGACCCGCCACCCGACGACCTGCCGGTGGACCCCGACCGCGGGCCCGACCCGCCGCTGGTGCCTGGTGATCTGCCGCCGCCACCGATGGTCGATCCCGGGCGCTGATGGCCGGCGGCAGGCAGGCGCCGCGTGATGGCACCAGGCCCCTCGAAGTGGCCCGATCCGGGCGGCATGTGAGCGGCGCGGCCGCCAACCTGCTGCAGCACCCCTGGGCCTTTGCGGGCCGCACGCTCAAGGCCTTTCGGGCCAACCAGGGCATGTTGCTGGCGGGCGCGGTGGCTTACTACGCCCTGCTGTCCATCGTGCCGATGCTGATCCTCACGGTAATCGCCCTGTCCCACCTGGTGGACCAGGCCGTGCTGCTGGGCACGCTGGCCCACTACCTGGAGTGGCTGGTGCCCGGCCAGGCCCAGGCGGTGGTGGCCGAGCTGGCGGGGTTTTTGGCCCACCGCGAGGTGATGGGCTGGGTGCTGGGGGTGAGCATGCTGTTCTTCAGCTCACTGGCCTTCACGGTGCTGGAGAACGCGCTGTCGGTGATCTTCAACCACCGGGTGGTCAGCCGGCGCCGGCACTACCTGGTCTCGGCCTTGATCCCCTACGCCTACATCCTGTGCCTGGGCTTGGGGCTGTTGTTGGTCACGCTGGTGGCCAGCAGCCTGCAGGCTTTTGCCCGGCAGGCCGGGCAGGCCGGGCCGCTGGAGTGGCAGCGCTGGGCGCTGGGCAATATTTCGGGCGGGCTGCTCTACCTGCTGGGCCTGGCCGGCGAGGTGTTTGTGCTGACCTCGGTCTACCTGGTGATGCCGGTGGGCCGGCCACGCCTGCAGCATGCGCTGTGGGGGGCGGTGGCAGCGGCCGCGCTGTGGGAGTTGTCGCGCCACGCGCTGGTGTTTTATTTCTCCACCCTGTCGCAGATCGGCACCGTGTATGGGTCGCTGACGACCGCGATTGCGGTGCTGCTGAGCCTGGAGGTGGCGGCCATGCTGCTGCTGCTGGGCGCGCAGGCGATTGCCGAGTTCGAGCGCCTGCTGATCAGCCGCCGGGCCGGGCCGCCTCAGCCGTTTTCCACTGCCAGCGCCTGAGTGATGGCGGCGTCAGGCCTCAGCCGCAGCGCCCACCAGGCCGGCAGCAGGCGCAGCACCTCGGGCCGGGCGAAGCGGTCGTCGATCAGCAGCAGGCTGCCCTGGTCGTCCAGCGTGCGGATCACCCGGCCGGCAGCCTGCACCACCTTGCGGATGCCGGGGTAGAGGTAGGTGTACTCATAGCCCGCACCGAAGGCGGCCTGCTGGCGGCGCCGCAGTTCCTCATTGAGCGGGTTGACCTGGGGCAGGCCCAGGGTGGCGATGAAGGCGCCGATCAAGCGGCTGCCGGGCAAATCGATGCCCTCGGCAAACACCCCCCCCAGCACCGCAAAGCCGATGCCGCTGTGGCCGGGCGTGAAGCGCGCCAGAAAGGCCGCTCGCTCGGCCTCGTCCATGCGCTGGGTCTGGCGCCACAGCGGTAGCTGGGGATGGCGGGCAGCCAAGGCATCGGCGGCTTGGGCCAGGTACTCGAAGCTGCTGAAAAACGCCAGGTACAGCCCAGGCCGGCGCTGGTACTGGCCGGCCAGCA
>JANLZT010000355.1:0-11595 GCA_031366465.1 Betaproteobacteria bacterium
CAAGCCGGCCGCGCAGTTGCAGGCCGAGTGGTCCGCGCTGCTGGCCGGCCGGCCCGCCGACGGCTTGGTGATGCAGTGCGGCTCGGGCGTCACCGCCTGCCACAACCTGCTGGCCCTGGCCGTGGCCGGCCTGCCCGGTGCTCGGCTCTACCCCGGGTCCTGGAGCGAGTGGTGTGCCCAGCCTGGTGCGCCGGTGGCCACCGGGGCCTGAGCGGCCGAGGCCACCCGGCGAGCAGCATGGCCAAGAAGGACAAACACGTCAGCGAAACCCCGGCCACCCAGCACTTGCGGGCGGCCGGGGTGGTGTTCAAGGCGCATGTGTACGCCTATGTCGAACATGGCGGCACGGCCGAATCGGCCCGCGCGCTGGGCTGGGACGAGCATGCAGTGGTCAAGACCCTGGTGATGCAGAACGAGCGCGCCGAGCCCTTGATCGTGCTGATGCATGGCGACCGCCAGGTCAGCACCAAGAACCTGGCCAGGGCGATCGGCGCCAAGAGCGTCGAGCCTTGCAAGCCTGAGGTGGCGCAACGCCACAGTGGCTACCTGGTGGGCGGCACCTCGCCGTTTGCCACCCGCAAGCCCATGCCGGTTTACCTGGAGTCCACACTGTTGGCACTGCCCCGGCTGCTGATCAACGGCGGCCGACGCGGCTATCTGCTTGAAATCGACCCGCAGGTGCTGACCGATCAACTCGGTGCCCGGCCGGTGAGCTGCGCGATCTGAACGCCCAGCTTTGACGCCGGGTGCTTCAGCGCAGGCCTGAGCCGGCGTAGCCGACGGCGATGATGCCGTCGCTGGAGAAGCTGGTGGGGGCTTGAACCCTGGGCAACTGCGCCGGGCTGTCAACCGCAATTTGTTGCGATTTGTTGGCAAACCCCTTGGCTGCCGTTGAAGCTGACTGCGTGCTTGGGAGTTCGACGCTGGCCGGCCGCTGGGCACCGGACCACCAGGTGGTGGCGGCCAAAAACGCAACGGTCAAAAGGTTGGCAGCCCTGGGCACCGTGGCCCGCTTGGGTGTCGGAAAATTTTCCATGTGCTGAGTATCGACCGCTTCAATGACGCCCTCAAGGCTTTGGTGGCCTGTAGACAGGGGGTGCGGTCCCTCATTCAGGGGGGGATGAAATCGATAAAATTGAAATCAATTGTGAAGCCTGATGATTTTGCGGGTGTTTTCGCTTTCAGCGGAACCGTGCGAGTCCGCAAGCGCCTGGTGGGCCAGATCGGCAGCAAGTCACGGCAGCGCCGCTCAAGGTCTGGCGGCCTGTGCCGACGGGCAAAAGCCGGCCAGTGGCGCGTGATTTGTGGCCGTGCAATGTTGCCGCCCTGCAAACAGGGGGGTGCGAGGCGAACACAGATTGTCACGATGATCGTGGCCATTGAAGCCGCTGCCGCAGCCAGCACGGCTTTGCAACCTGCCAAGGGGCCAAGTGATGGGTTTATTGATGCCATTCATCGTGTTGATCGAGCGCCGCCTGTTGCGGCCCTTGATGCTGGCGATGCTGTCGACGCTGGTCTTGATCGCCGGCCTGGGCGCCCAGGCCGGGTCGCCCGGCAAACCGCGCAAGATCGCCACTGATCTGGACGAGGCGGTGGCATCACCCACCTTGCCAGGCCACCCATGGGTGCGCCACCGCGGCAACCAGCGCCTGGTGGACGCGCTGGTCGTCAGCGATGCCGCCGACCGCCAGATGGTCGACCTTCGCGCCCATGTGCTGCGCCTGGGCGGCACGGTGGGTGGCGATTTCACGTCGGTGCAGGCCCTGCTGGTGACGGTGCCGACCCAGGCCCTGGCCGAGCTGGACGCGCGCAGTGATGTGGTCTCGATCTCGCCCAACCGCACCGCCCGCCACACCTTCAGCAGCCTGGAGTCCGCCACCGGCGCGGCCACTGCCAATGTGCGCACCGCCACCGGCAGCACCACCTACACCGGCCTGGACGGCAGCGGCATCGGCATCGCCGTGCTGGACTCGGGCGTGATGGCCGCGCACAAGAACCTGGCCAATGCGGCCGGTGCCAGCCGGGTGGTGCGCCAGGTCAGCCTGGTGGGGCAGGGCGCGGCCCTGCAGTCGGCGATGGCCATGGCGCCGGGCAGCACGGCCCGCAAAAACTATGAGAACTCGCTCAACACCAATGCCTTGAGCACCCCCGACGCTTACGGCCACGGCAGCCATGTGGCGGGCATCGCCGCCGGCCTCGGCAGCTACCGGGCCTTTGATACCAGTGGCGTCGCGCCGGGAGCGTCGATCATCGATGTGCGGGTGCTCGACACCCATGGCGTGGGCACCACCGCCGATGTGATTGCCGGCCTGGACTGGGTGCTCTACAACGCCAAGCAGTACAACATCCGCATCGTCAACCTCAGCCTGTCGGCAGGTTCGACCAACTCCTGGCTGACCGACCCGCTGGCCCAGGCCGCGCGGGCGGTGGTGGCCTCGGGCATCGTGGTGGTCACCGCTGCGGGCAACTACGGCATGCTGGCCGGGCGGGTCACCTACGGCACGGTTGGCTCGCCCGGCCATGACCCCTCGGTGATCACCGTCGGCTCGTCCAATATGCGGCTGACCCCGAGCCGATCTGACGATGTCGTCAACTTCTTCAGCTCGCGTGGGCCGACCCGTGGCGCGGTGGTCAGCTCCACCGGCGTGCGCAGCATCGACAACCTGCTCAAGCCCGACCTGGTGGCACCCGGCAATGCCATCACCAGCGCCGCCGCCACCTCCACTGGTGGCGCCTGGAACGTGCTGGCTGCGCGCTATCCCATGCTGTTGGGCGGGCTGAGCAGCTACCAGACCTATGGTCAGACGCTGATGATGCTGAGCGGCACCTCGGTGTCGGCGCCGGTGGTCAGTGGCGCGGTGGCGCTGCTGCTGCAGGCCAACCCGGGGCTGACGCCGCCGCTGGTCAAGGCCATCTTGCAGTACAGCGCGCAGCCCCTGGCCGGCGCCAGCCTGGTGGAGCAGGGCGCCGGCATGCTCAATGTGGACGGCGCGGTGCGCCTGGCCAAGGCGCTGCGCACCGACATCGCCAGCCGGGTGGCCAACGGCCAATTGCTGGCCGGCCAGACCTTGAACGTCACGGCCCTGCCGGCCGCCAGCTCGACCATCAATGGCGAGACCTTCAACTGGTCGCGCATCGTCACCGTGGGCGGCCGCCACATCGCCACCGGCGACACCTTGTTCACCAACTACCAGCCTATCTACGACCCGCGCCTGAACTGGGTGGGCACCAGTGCGCGGCGGGTGCAGCTCACTTACTGGCCTTCCAATCCGCTGTATCCCAACGCCAACTCGGTGCCGCAGTGGTTCTCCGAGAGCCTGGTTGCGAGCGGCGGCTTGTTGAGCGCCGGGGTGCGCCTGGGCTCGGCCCTGGCAGGCGCCAGTTCACTGGTCGGCCACACCGGGGTGTTCCTGCCCAGCAGCACCTTGTCGTCGTGGCTGGCCAGCGGCAGCGGCCAGACCCTGGCCACCGGCGTGGTGCTCAGCGAGGGTGTGGTGTTGAGCGAGGGCGTGGTGCTCAGTGAAGGGGTGGTGCTGAGCGAAGGCGTGGTGATGAGCGAAGGGGTGGTGCTGAGTGAGGGCGTGGTGCTCAGCGAGGGCGTGGTGATGAGCGAGAGCACGCGGGGTGCCAAGCGCGCATCCAGCCCGCTCGCACCGGTGGGCGAGCCGTGAGCCGGGTCGCAGCGGCCTGGCCGGCCACCATCAGCGCTCAAGTTGGCCGCTGATCGACCGACAACTTGCTTGAACCCTTGTCTGTCGAGGGCCCAGCGTCGGAGCCACCAGCCAGGCCATTGAGATGTCGACCAAGCCGAGTGACCCCCCCCTGCCAGCCCCGGCCGGCCTGATGCCCTGGCGGCGGCTGCATGCCGCGTTGATGCCTGACTACAACCGGCAGGCCACCGCCTACTGGTGGTGCCTGCTGGCGCTGGGCCTGTCGGTGTTGCTGTTTGCGATCAACAACCTGGCCTCGCGCAGAATCGACATCCAGGCCCAGATCCTGTTCGGCTGCGCAGTGGCGATGCTGGCCGGCTTGTTCCCGGTGCGCATCCCGGGGTCGAAGAACTCATTCGCTGCCGGCGAGGTGTTCATCATGCTGCTGCTGCTGATGCAGGGCCCGGCGCCGGCCGCGCTGGCCGCCGCCTGCGAGGCCTTCATCGGCTCGGCACGCACCTCCAAGCGCTGGACCAGCCGGCTGGTCAGCCCCTGCACCGCCAGCATCTCGATGATGCTGATGGGCTCATGCTTCCAGGCCCTGATTCGGCTGTTCAACCTGGACGGCGCCCTCGGCGAGGCCCTGGTGCTGATGCTGGCGATGGTGTTTGCGATCGGCCACTTTGGCGTCAACACCTTCCTGATCACGATGGTGATGCACCTCAAGCGCAAAGAGCCCTTGCGCCTGTCGGCCTTTTTGTCGAGCTTTGGCTGGGTCGGCACCACCTATGCCGCCAGCGCCTTGATCGCCGGCTTGCTCTACCTGGCCTTCAAGGCCACCGGCATCGGTGTGATGGCCGGCGCGGTGCCGCTGATCATCTTGCTGCTGGTGATGCTTCATTACCACTTCCGCCAGCGCGAGTCCGACGAGCAGGCCCAGGCGGTGCGCATCGACGCCGCCGAGCGCGAGGCGGCCCAGGCCGCGCGCCACCTGCAAGAGCTGCGCGAGAGCGAGCTGCGCTTCCACAGCGCGTTCTCGCATGCGGCGATCGGCATGGCGCTGGTGTCCACCCACGGCCAGGTGCTGCAGGCCAACCCGGCACTGTGTGCGCTGCTGGCCTGCAGCGATGGCGAGGTGATCGGCCGGGATTTCAAGGACTTTGTGCACCAGGACGACCTGCCCCTGTTGGCCACCCAGTGGACCGCGCTGCTGGCGCGCGACGCCAGTGCGCTGGTGGCGCGAGCGCTGGGCAGTCCGGCTGTGATTGCGGCAAACCTTGCCGCAAACCTTGCCGCCAACCTTGCCGCAAACACGGCCGCTGGCGCCGTGACGCAGCCCGCCGAGCCAGCCGATGCCACCGTCGAGCTGCGCTGCGTGCGGGCCGGCGGCGAGATCGTCTACATCGCGCTGCACAGCGGGCATTTCTCGGACCGCGGTGTGACCGAGCCCTGTTTGATCCTGCAGGCCCAGGACATCACCGCCCGGCGCGACGCCGAGGCCCAGCTGCAGCACATTGCCTACCACGACAGCCTGACCTCGCTGGCCAACCGCATCCGTTTTGGCGCCTGCCTGGCCCAGGCCATCGAGCGCTGCAAGCGCGACAAGCGCTGGCAGTTCTCGGTGATGTACCTGGATTTCGACCGCTTCAAGCTGATCAACGACACCCTGGGCCACAGCGCCGGCGACCGCTTTCTGACGATGGTGGCGCAGCGCATCCGCCTGCAGGTGCGGCCCAACGACACCGTGGGCCGGCTGGGCGGCGACGAGTTTGCGATCCTGGTCGAGAACCTGGGCGACGAGGACGCCACGCTGGCCATGGCCGAGCGCCTGCAACGTGCGCTGGCCCAGCCTTACCAGCTGGACGGCACCGAGGTGACCAGCAGCGCCAGCATCGGCATCACCTTCAGCAGCGTCGGCTACGACACACCGGGCGACGTGCTGCGCGATGCCGACATCGCGATGTACCGCGCCAAGGCCGCCGGGCGCGCACGCATCGCCTTGTTCGACGCCAGCCTGCGGGCCCAACTGGCCGCGCAGGTCAACATGGAGCGCGACCTGCGCCGGGCCATCGAAGGCCAGCAGTTGTCGCTGGCCTTCCAGCCGATCTACCGGCTGGCCGACGGCACGATCGACAGCTTCGAGGCGCTGGTGCGCTGGAACCACCCCGAGCTGGGCCCGGTGCCGCCGGCCACCTTCGTGCCCATTGCCGAGGACTCGGCGATGATCAGCGCGCTCACCGACTGGGTGCTCAGCAGCGCCTGTGCCCAGATCAAGGCCTTCCAGCGGCGCCTGCCTGGCGGGCGCAAGCCGCGGGTGCATGTCAACGTCTCGGGCACCGACATGTGCCGCGCCAGCTTCGTGGCCCAGGTCTCGAGCGCGCTGCTGAGCAACGGCCTGGAGGCCGGGCAACTGACCCTGGAGATCACCGAGAGCACCCTGATGCACCGGCTGGACAGCGCGCTGGAGGTGATGGCCCAACTGCGCGAGATCGGCGTCGGCCTGAGCGTGGACGACTTTGGCACCGGCTACTCGTCGCTGTCGTATTTGTCGACATTGCCGATCACCAGCCTGAAGATCGACCGGTCCTTCGTGCAGCGGCTGCAGGCCGACAGCGTTGATTCCAAGGACGCCGAGGTGGTGCGTGCGGTGATCACACTCGGCCAGGCTCTGGGCAAGACGGTGATCGCCGAAGGCATCGAGACCCCCGCCCAACTGGCCCAGTTGCTGGCGCTGGGCTGCGAGCTGGGCCAGGGCTATCTACTGGCCCGGCCACTGACGCCCGAGCGGGCCAGCGAGCTGATGCACGGTGAGGCCGCACTCGACGCCGACCCGCTGCTGCCGCTGCCGCCGCCGGCCACGCCGTTGCCGCCGCCGCTGCTGGCCGTGCCGCCCGTGGTGCCGCTGACATCGCCACCCCGTGCCGAGGCCTGGGCCAGCCCGCCCGATTGGCCACTGACGGTGCACTGACGGCCGTTGACCGCGTTCGCAGGCGGCGGGGGGTGCGAAAGCCTGGGTGCGAAAGCCTGGGGCACGACAGCCTACTTGCGGCCCACCAACAGCAAGGCGCCACCGGCCACCATCGCTGCCACGCCGGCCCAGAGCGGGAAATTGACCTGGTGGGTCTCGTTGACCGTCAACTCGATCGGCCCGATCTTGGCCACCTGGGCCGGCCGGGTGTAGCTGAATCCCCCGTACAGCAGGGCCAGTGCGCCAGCAATGAGCAGGGCGATGGCGGCAATCCTGAGGCTGTTCATGCGGGACTCCTGGAGGGTGTGACTGCCACTTTGCGCGCTGCGCCGGGCTTGGCTCCAGCGGTCAAGGCCCGGTTGGCGTGTAGGACAAAGGCAGCAGCGGTCGACATCAGGCAGGCTTCAAGCCGGCGGCCAGGCTGCCGATAACCCGGTCAGAGCCGCCATGACCGACAACCGCCGCAACCTCTACCGCGTGCTGCATGTGCAGACTGACGCCCCCACCGAGGTGATCCGGTCGAGCTGGCGCACCCTGCTGGGCCGGCTGCGCTTGCACCCCGACTTTGGCGGCAGCCATGCCCAGGCGGTGCTGGTCAACCAGGCCTGGGAGGTGCTGGGCGACGCCCAACGCCGGGCGGCCTACGACGCCAGCCTGCAGCAGGACGGCCGCGACGCGCCGGCCCTGCGCGCCGAGCCCGCCACGGCACTGGCGCTGGCGGCGGCGCTGAGCGGGATGGCCGGCGCTGTGGCGGCTGGCCCGGCCTGCCCGCTGTGCCAGCAAGCGGTGAGCCCCCCGTTGCTGCATGACAGCCGCTGCGGCCATTGCCAAAGCCCCTTGGCCCAATTGCCCGAACCCAGCCATGCCGGCCAGGAGCTGTTCGGCCGCCGCGGTGCGGTGCGTCGCCACCAGGACCATGTGGCCCAGGTCTACCTGGGCTGGCCGGCGCCGGCCCTGGCGGTGCGCTGGCGCGACCTGTCGCTGTCGGGCCTGAGCTTTTATGCCGCCAGGCCGCTGCCGCCAGGCCAGCGTCTGCGCCTGGTTGACAGCGCGCTCGAGGGCGTGGTGGAAGTCGTCCACTGCCGGGCCCAGGGCCGGGTGCACACCGTGCATGCGCGCTGGCTGACCGGGCTGCTGCTGCAGACCACCGGGGTGTTTGTGTCGGCGCAGGCCTGAGACGGCTGCGGTGGCTGCAGCGAGCCTGCCCGCCACAGCCCCTGTGGCAACATCGCAGCCCCGAAACACAGGCCCTCTTGGGGGCCCCGAGCGCCGCACGATGGACCTGAAACTGCCGATCACCATCCATGACGAACTCGACGACGAGGTGATTGAATCCACCGGCATGCTCGACCTGGCCAGTGGCGAGATCCGTGACGTGGTGTACGCCGACTTCGACCAGCAGGCCGACGGCTTCCCGGCCGAGAGCGAGCACTACGACTTCACCTGCGGCACCCTGAGCAATGGCAGCAAGGACGTGGAATTCCGGATCGAGGTGGACGTGGTGGGGCGCAAATACTCGATCACCCCGACCGAGCTGCTGGAGCTGAAGGGCCGCGCCGCCAAGCTGTTCTCGGCGCCGCCGGGCGGCCACCCGCCGCCCGAGCCGGCCTTCAAGCCGGGTGCCCGGCGCGGTCGCAGATAGGGCCTGCGCCAGCCATACCAGCGCCGGCTGGGGTGTGGGGTTCAGTGCTTGTGCTCGGCCATGCCGTTGCCCAGGGCCTTGACCGGGGCTTTGACGACCAGGGTCTCGCGCTTGCCGTCCTTGGTCAGGATCACCAGGGTCAGGTCCAGCGTGTCGCCGGCCTTGAGCGGGGCCCTCAGGTCCATCAGCATCAGGTGGTAGCCGCCCGGTTTGAAGTCCACCGCCTGGCCGGCGGGCAAATCCAGGCCGGCCGGCAGGGCCCGCATCTGCATGGTGCTGCCGGCCATCTTCATCTCGTGGATCTCGGTCAGCCCGGCAGCCGGGGTGGATGCCGACAGCAGCTTGCCACCGCCGGCCGAGGTGATCTGCATGAAGGCGCCGGTGGCCATCTGTTGCGCCACCGTGCCGCGCACCCAGGCGTCTTTGACAGTGGTCTGGGCGGGTGTCAGGGCTGGTGTCTGGGCAAACACCGGTACGCTGACCAGCGCGATCAGCAGGGCGGCCAGGGTCGAGGTCTTCATGGGCGGCTTTCGAGGCGGGCGAGAGGGAATTGGGAGGGGGAATGGGGTCGGCACGCACCGGCGTGGTGGCTGCCGCAGCCTGCGAAATGTTGCACATCCGGGATGATGCCTCGCCCGGGCCCCTGGGTTGCGGGTGCGCCGGACAAGTGCCGGGCCAGGCTGCCTGACGGCGCCTTACACTTTGCGTTTTTCGGCCTGGTGCATGCGATTGGGCACCCGGGCAGGCCCTGAGATGCGCCCACCGGGCCAACCGGCACACACCATGGATCTGGTCTACAGCTATTCCGCCTTTCTGATCTCGTACCTGATCGGGTCGGTCTCGTTTGCCATCGTCATCAGCCGATTGATGGGCCTGGGCGACCCGCGCCACTATGGATCCAAGAACCCCGGTGCCACCAATGTGCTGCGCACCGGCAACAAGAAGGCCGCCGCGCTGACCTTGTTGCTGGACGCCGCCAAGGGCTACCTACCGGTGGCGCTGGTGCAGTGGTACTCGTTCGAGCTGGGATTCGAGGACACCACGATTGCCTTCGTCGGCGTGGCGGCCTTTATCGGCCATTTGTTCCCGGTCTACTTCCGCTTCCGCGGCGGCAAGGGCGTGGCCACGGCGATGGGCGTGCTGCTGGCCTACGAGCCCGTGCTGGGCGCGTCGGTGATCGTCACCTGGCTGGTGATGGCAGCGTTGTTCCGCTACGCATCGCTGGCATCTATCGTGGCCGCGTTGTTTGCGCCCTTCGTGGCCCTGCTGTTTTTCGAGCGGCCGTCGATGGCGCTGGGCGTCACGGTAATGAGCCTGCTGTTGATCTGGCGCCATTGGCGCAACATCATGAACCTGGCCGCCGGCAAGGAGCCCAAGCTGGGTGCCAAGCCCGTGGACCCCGGCACCCGCAAGCACAAGCGCCGGGTGCGCCGCTTGCATGACGATGTGGCGCCGGACACCCATTCCGGCGCGCGGTCCAACAAAGGCAAATGAAAACCATGGTTGAGCGTTTTGAAGTCGGTGCCCGGATGTCCGAGATGGCCGTGCACAACGGCGTGTGCTACCTGGCCGGCCAGGTGGCGGTGGGCGGTGCGCCCGATATTGCAAGCCAGACCCGCGAGGTGCTGGCGGCCATCGATGCCTTGCTGGCCCAGGCCGGCAGCGACAAGACCCGCATCCTGCGGGCCCAGATCTACCTGGCCGACATCAGCGACTTCCCCGGCATGAACGCGGTCTGGGACAGCTGGGTGGTGGCCGGCCACACGCCGCCGCGCGCCACCGTGCAGGCCGCACTGGCCAAGCCGGGCTGGAAGGTCGAGATCGTGGTCACCGCGGCGGTCTGAAGGCCAGGCGCTGCCTCACAAACCCAGCCGCGCCAGATCACCGCGGCCCTGGCGCACCAGTTGCGGCGCGTCGTCGCTGAGGTCGATCACCGTGGTCGGTGCCATCGGGCAGGCACCGGCGTCCAGCACGGCGGCCAAGACCTTCTGAAAGCGGTCGCGGATCACTTCGGGCTCGTTGAGCGGGTCGGTGTCGCCCGGGGCGATCAGGGTGGTGGCCAGCAGCGGCTGGCCCAGCTCGGCCAGCAGGGCCTGGGTCACCCGGTGGTCGGGCACCCGCAGGCCGATGGTGCGGCGTGAGGGGTGCGACAAACGCCGCGGCACCTCCTTGGTGGCCTCCAGGATGAAGGTGTAGGGCCCGGGCGTGCCGAGCTTGAGCAAGCGGTATTGGCGGTTGTCGACCCGCGCGTAATTGGCCAGCTCGGACAGATCGCGGCACAGCAATGTCAGGTGGTGCTTGGCGTCCACCTGCCGGATGCGGCGCAGGGCTTCGGCCGCAATCTTGTCGTCGAGGTGGCAGACCAGCGCATAGCTGGAGTCGGTGGGCACCGCGCAGACCCCGCCGCCATGCAGCAATGCCGCCGCCTGGCGCAGCAGCCGGGGCTGGGGGTTGTCGGGGTGGACCTCGAAGTACTGCGACATGCGGCGGCGGCTGTCAATTTGGATCAGGCGATGGTGGGCAAGCCAGGCACGTCAGGCCGCAAGGCCTGCCAGACGGGCGTCAGGCTGCCGGGCAGATCGGGCAGGCTGCCGAGCTCGACGCGGCTCTCGGTGGGCGAATGGAAATCGCTGCCGCGCGATGCCAGCAGGCCGAACTCTTGCGCCATGCCGGTGTACTTGGCGGTATCGGCGGCGCCGTGGCTGCCGGTCAGCACCTCCACGCCCCGGCCGCCATGGGCCTTGAACTCGGAGAACAACGCAAATTCGGCGCTGGCTGAGAGCTTGTAGCGGCCCGGGTGGGCGATCACCGCCACGCCGCCGGCCTGCGTGATCCAGCGCACCGCTTCGCCCAGCCCGGCCCAGTCATGCGCGACATAGCCGGGCTTGGCCTCGGTCAGGTAGCGGCGGAACACCGACCCGGTGTCCGCGCACACGCCGGTATCAACCAGCCAGCGCGCAAAGTGGGTGCGCGATACCAGGTCGGGGTTGCTGACATAGCCCAGCGCGCCCTCGAAGGCGCCATGGATGCCCACCTGGGCCAGGCCCTGGCCCATCTGCCGGGCGCGTTCCAGGCGGCCGCTGCGGGTGCGGGCCAGGCCAGCCAAAAGAGCTGGATTTGAAGCATCGAAGCCCAGGCCGACGATGTGCACGGTGATGCCGGCAAAGCTGACCGACACCTCGACGCCGTTGACAAAGTCCAGCCCCAGGTCCTGGGCCGCGGCGCTGGCCTCGGCCAGGCCGCGCACCTCGTCATGGTCGGTCAGGGCCCAAAGTTCGACCCCCTTGTCGAAGGCGCGTTGTGCGAGATCGGAGGGGCTGAGGGTGCCGTCGGAG
>JANLZT010000372.1:0-7659 GCA_031366465.1 Betaproteobacteria bacterium
CACCCAGCCCGCCCAGCGCCAGCGCGGCCAGACCGCAGCGCAGGCTGCGCCGCAATCCCAGCCGATGGGCCGCGCGCCCGGCCAGCGCGCCCAGCCCCGCGCCGCCCACCTCCAACAAGGAAATCGCCAATGCCACGGTGGTCAGGCCCAGGCCCAGGTCAGCCGCGATCAGCGGCGCCAAGGCCGACATCTTGCCCAACTGCGCCGCCGCCAGCAGGCCTGTCGCGTAGAGCAGCCCCACCACTGGCCAGGGCGATCCGGCCCCGCTCACCGGCCGCATCGCGCCAGGCCGGCGCAGGCCGCCCGGCCCGCAGCGTGTTTCATGCCAGGCCTGTCACCCAGTTCGCCATCTCGGCCAGCGATGCGCATTGGCCGAAGCGCGGGTGTTCGACGGGCGCCTGCGCGGCCTCGTGGGCCCACAGGGGCTCGATCGGGTGCGCCATCAGGGTGCGGCCCGAGGCCAGGATGTCAGCCAGCAGCGTGGCCAGCACGGTGGCATCGCTCAGTTCCAGCGCGGTCTCCAGCATCGACAGGGTGAAACCATAGCCATACAGCCCCAGGTTGCGTCGCTCCACCGCGGCCAATGCAGATTCAACCCGCGCGGCATTGGCCCAGGGCGCCCGCAGGCCGTGGAAGCGCGCCTGCGTCATGCGGAACAGGGTCTCGTTGTGCCAGAGCCTGTCGTCCGCGTCCAGGCCGATGATCGACGGGGCTTGCATGGCCAGCCTGCTCAGCCGCCCGCCTGGCCCATGCCGGCGGCCTGGCGCCGCTCAGGCATGTCGACCCACAGCGGGCCCTGAGGGGGCCAAGCTGCCTGCGGCGTCGGCCGCAGCGCTCAGCAGGATGCGGGTGCCCGCCAGGCTCACCACCTGGCCAGGCCGCAGCTTGGCGCTGCGGCGCAATTCTGCGCGGCCGTCCACCTGCACCTGGCCCTCGGCCACCAGGGTCTTGGCGCCGCCGCCGCTGTGGGCCAGGCCGGTGGCCTTGAGCAGGCGGTCAAGGGTGATGAACTCAGCGCGGATCTCGAAGGCGATGGTCTGCATGGGGCGGTGGTCAACGCGAAACCCGCATTGTGATCGCGTCGGCACCGGCGCCAGCCCGGCGCGCCGCCGCATGGCAGACTGCCGCTATGTCCGCCGAACCCGCCTGCCAGACCAGCCCCGCCGCCGATCGCAACAAGGGCCCGATCCTGGCCGCGCTGCAGCGCCTGTTGCCGGCCCGGGGCCGGGCGCTGGAGATTGCCGCCGGCACCGGCCAGCATGCACTGCATTTCGCCACCGGCCTGCCGGGCTGGACCTGGCAAGCCACCGACCCCGACGCTGCGGCGCTGGCGTCGATCAGCGCCTGGGCCCGGACGGCGCCCCATGTAAGGCTGCTGCCGCCCCGGCAACTGGATGTGACGGACACGCCCTGGCGGCTGGACGAGACCGATCACACGCCCTGGGACCTGGTGTTCTGCGCCAACCTTCTGCACATCGCGCCCTGGGCTTGCTGTGCAGGCTTGATGCAGGGCGCGGCCCAGGCCCTGGCCCCGCAGGGCCTGCTGGTCACCTACGGCCCCTACCGGGTACAGGGCGAGGCGCTGGCCGCCGGCAACCAGGCCTTCGATGCCGATCTGCGGGCCCGCAACCCGGCCTGGGGCCTGCGCTGGCTGCATCAGGTGGATGCGCAAGCCCAAGCCGCCGGCCTGCAGCGGCGCGAGCGCCTGGCACTGCCGGCCAACAACCAGATGCTGGTCTTCGCCCGTGGCAGCGCCGCCGACTGAGCCCAGCCCAGTTGCGCCGGCCTGGCTCACCATCCAGCCCGGCGGCTGGCAAATGCTGCTGCCCCCCCGGCAGAGCCTGTGGCGCGCCGCGCTGGCTGGTGGCGTGCGCCTGCCCAGTGCCTGCCGCAACGGCAGCTGCCGGGCCTGCGTCTGCATGCTGGTCAGCGGCGAAATCCGCTACCAGATCGACTGGCCCGGCCTGCTGGCCGAAGAAAAGGCCGAAGGCTGGATCCTGCCCTGCGTGGCCGAGGCCAGTGGCGACGTGGTCATCCACGCGCCAGCGGCCCTGCCTGCCCTGGGGTGAATCTCAGCGCCGGCCCTTGCGCCCGGCCGGTGCGGCCGGCTGCAAAGCCTGGTGCAAGGCCAGGTATTCCAGCGCCAGCTTGTGGCGCGGGTCGAGGTGGATCATGGGCAAGGCACGCTCGTGCGATTCCTTGATTTTCACGCTGGCACTCAGGTAGGGCTGCAGCACCGGCAGGCCTTCGGCGATCAATTCCTGCACCAGACGCTGCGGCAAGTTGGCGCGCGCCTGGAACTGGTTGACCACGATGCCGCTGACCACCAGATCGCGGTTGTGGTCGGCCTGCATCTCCTGCACGCTGTCCATCAGCGCGTACAGGGCGCGGCGCGAAAAATCGTCGCAATCGAAGGGAATCAGGCAGCCCTGGCAGGCAATCAGGGCTGAGCGGGTGTAGAAGTTCAGCGCCGGCGGGGTGTCGATGTAAATCCGGTCATAGCCCTCCAGCGCGGCCAGCGCATCACGCAATTTGTAGATCTTGTAGCGCGATTCCAGTTTGCCCTGCAGCTCCTCCAGCTTGGGGCTGGACGGCAGCAGGTGTAGGTTCTCGAAGGGCGTGGCGCTGATGAATTCTTCGGTGGCCTGGCTGCGCAGCGTGAACTTCAAGGTCTGGTCGAAGAATTCGGCGGCGCTGTCACCCAAATGGTCGGCACCTGCGCCCAGCAGATAGCGGGTCGAATTGCCTTGCGGATCGAGGTCCACCACCAGGGTGCGCAGGCCCTGATCGGCGCTGATCGCTGCCAGGTTGCAGGTGATGGTGGATTTGCCCACCCCGCCCTTCTGATTGAAAACGACATAGCGCATGAGGCTGCAGGCTCCGGGTGCGGCAGGCGCTCCCATGAGCGCCAAAGCCACTTATTTTGCACCGCAGCATGGGCCGCCCCGGCATCCCCAGAACTGGGGGCGCAAAACCGCTCTGCTTGTCATGCCAAGGTCACAGGTGCGGCGCACAATGGCACTGTCTTGGCGACAACCGACCGCACCAATGGGCGGGCTACCGGAACCCGTAACCGGCGCCAAAACAACCGGCTCAGGCGCAAGCCCGAACCGTCAGCAAGGGCCACTCCGGTGGCCCTTGGCTTTTGCCGGCCCGCATCGGGCCCGGTGGTCGGCATCCCGCGCGGCCACCGCGCAAGGCGCCTCGGGCGCAAGGCCGACGCGGCATGGACAATGCCGTATGCTCCGCCGGAGCTTCGACGCGCGACCGGCGCTCGTCAGCCACCCACAGGAGCACCGCCTTGGCGACCCCGAACTATTCCTACGAAAAACGCCAGCGCGAACTGGCCAAGAAGCGCAAGAACGAAGAAAAGCTGCTGAAGAAGAAGCAGCCCGGCCCGGGCGACGGTGCAAGCGGACAGGACGTCAACCAAGGCAATGCCCCGGCCGATGCCAAACCGGGCGAACCAGGCGGCGCCCCCGCCGGCCGCTGACAGTCTTTGTGCCGGGCGCGCCGCCAACGCGGCGCAGGCGAAAAAAAACCGCACCAGAGGGTGCGGTTTTCATTGGGGCCGGCGCACTAGGCACCGGCTTCCCGCTCGGTGTTAGAGCGTGCGGATATTGGCAGCCTGCAGGCCCTTGGGGCCTTGCTTGACTTCAAATTCGACGCGCTGGTTTTCGGCCAGGGTACGGAAGCCGCCGTTGTTGCGGATTTCGCTGAAGTGGGCGAACAGATCCTTGCTGCCGTCTTCAGGGGTGATGAAGCCGAAGCCCTTGCCGTCGTTGAACCATTTGACGACGCCAGTTTGGGTGGTGCTCATGGAGAGATTCCTTTGAGTGGATTGAAGATGGAAAGACCACCGCTCAGGCTTTCGCCCAACGCGGACAGAGACACTCAAGAAACGTCAAACCGGGAGTTCCAACCTGAACGGGCCTTCTGCGCAACCCACCGACTAGCGGCAAGAGCGGAACATCGGGCGGTACGGGGATAAGACCTTGTGGAAACGGCCTCGTGCATATCTGTGCCCGTACTGTAACAGGGTTCTGCGCATCAGGGCTATCACGGGTGTGTTTCAGACCGATACGTCGTTCAGGCTGAGGACGAGCAAAAGGCAGCAGGTAACGCTTGGTTGCCTCAACCTGCTGCCCGAACGGATCTACAGCACGATGGCGGCGCTGACGCCAGCTTGGTGCCGCCGGCCTGGTGTAGCCGGGTTGCTGGCGGCCGAGCCAATAGCCGGCAAAAAGAAAAACAGCCTAGGGGCCAATGCCGCTAAGCTGTTGATTCGACAAACTTTTCAATGGTCGGGACGGCGGGATTCGAACTCGCGACCCCTTGCACCCCATGCAAGTGCGCTACCAGGCTGCGCTACGCCCCGACTGAGCCTTGAATTATAGGTTGAAAAACGGCGGCTCAGACCAGCAGCAGCGCCCGAATGGACAAAAGCTCGGCGCGCAGTTGGCCGGCTTCGAGCTCCTGGACATCGGGCACCGGGATCGGGGCCGGCGCAGTGCCCGAGACCAGATCCACGTCGTCGTGCAATGGGCCCGTTAGCTGCAGCTCGGCTTCGGCGTCAAAGCCGTCGCCCATTGCGACAGCGCGCGCCGATGCTGACAACTCGCCCAATTGGTTGCGGGCCCCGCTGATGGTGAAGCCCTGGTCGTAGAGCAGATCGCGGATGCGCCGGATCAGCAGCACCTCGTGGTGCTGGTAGTAGCGCCGGTTGCCCCGGCGTTTCATGGGCTTGAGCTGGGTGAACTCTTGCTCCCAGTAGCGCAGCACATAGGGCTTCACGCCACACAGGTCGCTGACCTCACCGATCGTGAAGTAACGCTTGGCCGGGATGGCAGGCAGCAATTTCTCCATGAAAATCAATGAGGTGAGGCGGAAAACTCACACTCTACTCGAAGTCTCCACCGAATGGGAAGTCGCCTTGAACGATGGCCTTGAGCTTGTGGCTGGCGTGGAAAGTGACCACATTGCGGGCCTTGATCGGGATCGCCTCGCCGGTGCGTGGGTTGCGCCCGGGTCGCGGCGCCTTGCGGCGGATGTTGAAGTTGCCGAAGCCCGACAACTTGACGTCGTCACCGCGCACCAAGGTGTTGTGCACAAGCTCGAAGAAGGCCTCGACCATGTCCTTGGATTCACGCTTGTTCAGGCCCAGGCGCTCGAACAGCAGTTCGGCCAGTTCGGCCTTGGTCAGCGTGGGTGTCTCCAGCGACGGCAGGATCACGCGCTCGGGTTGAGGGGCCTCTTGGCTCATGGTGGGCTCGCGCTATTGGGTCAGAGGAAAGGGTCAGAGGAAAGAGTCAGCCACGCAGACGCGCACCGGCAGCCGCGCTGGCGCGGGCCACCGCCGCAGCCACGGCGGCATCGATGCGATCTTCGGTCAGCACGGCGGCGCGGTCCAGCAGCTCGAGGCGCACCGCCATGCTGCGCTCACCGCTGCCTAGACCGGCCCCTTCGCCCGTGGGCTTGTAGACATCGAACAAGGTGGCCGACTGCAGCAGGCCCGCCGGGTCGCTCCGCAGTGCCACGATCAAGCCGTCGTGAAGGGTGTTGTCCGACACCACCAGCGCCAGGTCGCGCCACACCGCCTGGTAGCGGGCGATGGGCTCCAGCATCGGCACCGTTCGCAGCAACACCGCGTCCAGATCCAGCTCGAACAGCACCGGCGCCTGTGGCAGCTCATAGGCCTGGCGCCAGCGCGGATGCAGCTCGCCGATGTGGCCCGCCAGCCGGCCGCTCACCATTACCTGAGCGCAGCGGCCGGGGTGCAGTGCGGGATGTTGGCCCGCCACAAAAACCGGCTGCAACGGCGCCAGCAGGGCCTCCAGATCGCCCTTGACATCGAAGTAGTCAACCGGCCTGTCGTCCATGCCCCATTGGGTTGGCGCGGACTGGCCATAGGCCAGGCCGGCTACCCGCCTAGGCTGGGCCAGCCCGGCCACCGACAAGTCGCCGGCCAGCACGCTGGCATCGCGCCACGCCACCCGGCCCAGCTCAAACACCCGCACCCGGCTGGTTTTGCGCGCCAGGTTGTGGCGCAGCACCTGCACCAGGCTGCCGAGAAGGCTGGACCGCATCACCGCCAACGGCGCGGCAATCGGGTTCAGTACCTGGATCGGGTCGGGGTTGCCGTGCAGCTCATGCTCCCAGCGCGCTTCGACAAAGCTGAAGTTGATGGTTTCCTGGTAGTCCAGCGCGGCCAGCGCCCGGCGCACTGCAAAACTGCTCCGGCGTGATTCCGGTGCGATGCGCGGCGTGACCGGGGCCAGCGGTGGCGTGTTGGGCAGCTTGTCGTAGCCGATGATGCGGATGACCTCTTCAATCAGGTCTTCCTCGATAGCCAGGTCGAAACGCCAGCTGGGCGGCAGCACGCTGAGCAGGCCCGGCGCCTCGGAGAAGTCAAGCCCCAGGCGCCGGAACACCTGGGCGCATTGGGCCTGCGTGATCGGCATGCCTATCACCTTGGCGGCGCGGGCCACCCGCAGCGTCACCGGGGCGCGCTGCGGCAGATTGAGCACCTGATCGTCGATCGGGCCGGCCTGGCCACCGCAGATGCTGACGATCAGGCGACTGATGTGCTCGATGTGTTGCACCGTCAAAGCAGGGTCCACCCCGCGCTCAAAGCGATGCCCGGCCTCGGTGTTGAAGTTGAAGCGCCGCGAGCGCCCGGCCACCGCCTCGGGCCACCAGAAGGCGGCCTCGACATAGACGTTGCCGGTGCTGTCCGACACGGCGGTGGCGTCACCGCCCATGATGCCGGCCAGCGATTCCACGCCCAGGGCATCGGCGATCACGCCCACCTGGGCGTCGATCGCGATGGTGTTGCCATTGAGCAGCTTGAGCGACTCGCCCTGCCGGCCCCAGCGCACCACCAGGCCGCCGTGAATCTTGTCCAGGTCGAAGATGTGCGATGGCCGGCCGTACTCGAACATCACATAGTTGGAGATGTCGACCAGCGCGCTGACCGGGCGCTGGCCGCAGCGGGCCAGCCTGTCCACCATCCAGGCGGGGGTCTTGGCTTTGGTATCGACACCGCGCAGCACCCGACCCGAGAAGCGGCCGCACAGGTCAGCGGCCTCGACCTTGACCGGCAGGGTCTGGGAATGGGCCACAGCCAACGGCGGGAAGGCTGGCGTGTTGAGCGGCGCGCCGGTCAGCGCCGCCAGCTCCCTGGCAATGCCGTAGACGCTCAGGCCATGCGCCAGGTTGGGCGTGAGCTTGAGGGTGAACAGCGTGTCGTCCAGATTCAGCAGCTTGCGCACATCGGCGCCCACCACGCTGTCGGCCGGCAGCTCCAGCAAGCCGCCATGGTCCTCACTGAGCTTGAGCTCGCGGGCCGAGCACAGCATGCCCTGGCTCTCCACTCCGCGCAGTTGGCCCAGCTTGATGGTCAACGGCTGGCCACCGGGCAGGCCATCGCCACCCTCGGCTGGTGGCAATGCAGCCCCAACCAGGGCCAACGCCACTTTGATGCCCACCCGGGCATTGGGCGCGCCGCAGACGATCTGCAGCAGGCCGCCGGGCGAGTGCAGGCCGGCGTCCACCCGGCACACCCGCAGGCGGTCGGCATTGGGATGGGGCTCGGCCTCGATGATCTCGCCGACCACCACGCCGGCAAAAGGCGGCGCGGCGGGCGACAGGCCCTCCACC
>JANLZT010000378.1:0-10331 GCA_031366465.1 Betaproteobacteria bacterium
GAAGCAGTCATAGATCTCGGCCACCTGGATGTCAGCCGGTGTGACACCGGCCATCGCAAAGGCCCGGGGCGCCGCCTTGGCGATGCCCAGCGACGTCATGTCGGGCCGCTGGGTGATGGCGCCGGGTGAATCGGGGTGGCCCTCGGCCACGCCGGCAATGAAGACCCGGCGGTGGCGCAGGTCGGCTGCGCGGTCGGCTGCGCTGACGATGATGGCCGCGCCGCCGTCGCTTTCCAGGCTGCAATCGAGCAGGCGGAAGGGGTCGGCGATCATGCGGGAGTTGCGGTGGTCGTCCAGCGTGATGGGTTTCTTCATCACCGCGTTGTCGTTGAGCAGGGCATGCATGCGGCAGGCCACCGCCACCTCGCCAAATTGCGCCACGGTGGTGCCGTAGAGGTCCATGTGGCGGCGCGCCATCGGCGCGTACAACTGGGCCGGTGCGATCGCGCCCATGGGCAGCTCGAACTCGGTGACGAAGTGGAACTGCGGCATCCCGTGGATGCGCGCGCCGGCCTTGTTGGCCGCCGCACTCACATTGCGCCCAAAGGTGATCAGCACATGGTTGCAGGCACCCGAGGCTACCGCAGCCGCGGCGCACTGCAGCGCCATCGCCGGGCTGGCGCCGCCGTGCGGGATCAGCGCCGAAAAGCGCAGATCGGGGATGCCGAAGTTGTCAATGAAATCATCGGCCGTGCCGCTGACGATGCCGATGGGGATGATGCCGTCGATGTCCTTGGGGCTGAGCCCGGCATCGGCGATGGCCTTGAGCGAGGCTTCGAGTTGAAGCTGAAAGGCGGTCTGGGTCGAGCCGCGCTGGTAGACCGTCTCGCCGATGCCGGTGACACAGGATTTGTCACGCAGCGACACGGCTGCCTCCGGATTTCTCAGGCGCCGGGCCCGCGCCTGCATGGGTGGTGAGCCGTGGTCGCGCCCGGCCCAGGCGCCTCTCCTGCCCCAGTTGCTTGCGGTAGAAGGGCGGGTCGAGTTCCAACGCATAGCGCGGGCTGCCCGGGTAGTGCTTTTGCAGATAGGCCTGCTCTTGCGCCATCACCTGAAGCATGCGGGCCTCGTCGGGCAGGGCCTGGTCACCGCAGACCAGCTCGGCGATCCATTCGGCCTGGTCGTCCATCATGCGGATATTGCCGCCGCCGGCCACATTGAACATGCCGGCAAAGTACAGCCCGCGCTGGCGCGGATGCACCACCCGCAGGAACAGCGCTAAACGGTGGCCGTCCAGCGGGCGCAGGGCCGGCGCCAGGAAGGGCAGGTCTACCGCGTAACCCGTGCCGGCGATCACGGTATCGAAGCTGGCGCTGCTGCCATCGGTGAAAGTCACCTGCTGGCCGTTGACGGACGCAATGCCCGGCTTGGCGGTGACGCGCTGCCAGATGAAGTGCGACATCAGGCTGGTGGCGCTGGTGGGGTGGGTGCGGCTCTTGGGCGTGACGAAGCCCCATTGCTCCATGCGGCCATGGACGATGCGCACCAGCAACTCTCGCATCGTGCGGCGCAGCGCCCAGGGCATCCAGCGCTTCTCGATCTTGCCCAGCACCCGCGAGGTGGGCACGCCAAACAACATGCGCGGCATCACCAGCACCGGTGATCGGGCCGACAGCGTGGTGGACTGGGTGACCACGCAGATGTCGGATGCGATATCGACCGCGCTGTTGCCCATGCCCACCACCAGCACCCGCTTGTCGCGGAAGGGCTCGGGCACGCGGTAGGTGTGCGAGTGCAGGTACTCGCCGGTGAAATCATCGCGCCAGGCCGGGTGCGAGGGCTGGCCCTGGTGGCCGCTGGCCACCACCACGGCGTCGAAGTCGTCGGTGGTGCCATCGGCCGCACTGTCGGCAAGAACCACGCGCCAGCGTTCGCCTTGGCGCGCCACCTCCACCACCTGGGACCGGAAGCGGATCAGCGGCGTGATGCCGAACCGGGCCGCGTAGGCTTCGAGATAGGCCCGCACCTGAAAGTGATCCGGGTAGAGCGGGCTGCCCGCCGGGAAGGGGAAATCCTTGTAGGCCGTGACCGCATGCTCGGAGTTGAGGTGCAGCGACAAATAAGCCGGCCCCAGCCCGCTGTCATTGTTGTAGGCCCACAGGCCGCCGATGCAACTGCCCAGCTCATAGACCACCACCGCCACGCCGCGCGCCAGCAGGTATTTGGCGGCGCACAGGCCGGCCGCACCGGCGCCGATCACGGCCACCCGCTGCGTTGCCGGCGTGGCCCCTGGCATCAACTGGCGCTCGGCTCGAACCAGAAGTCGAGCACGTCACCGATGCGCTTCTCGGCAAAGCGCGTCATCACCCGGGTGCCCACCTTCAAGGCCTGCGCGGCGGCGTCGGGCTGGCTCAAATCCACGCCCTTGAAGAAGCCGCCGATGGCGGTGTCGGCGCCGTCGAGCAGCACATAGCCGAAGGCATAGGGCGGATCGGGCAGGCCCTGGAAGCGCTTGTAGACCATCGTGAAGGCCTCGATGCGGCCACCCGGGCCCACCTCCACCCACTCGGTGGTGGGCTCCAGGGTCTGGTCAGAGAAGGCCCGAGGCGGCACCAGCACCCGGCCGGTTTCACCGCAGCGGCGGCCATAGATCTTGGCGTGGTCACGGATCTGCACGTAGAACCAACTGGCGGTCTCGCCCAGGGCATGGTTGTAGGTGATGTTCCAGGCCTCGCGGCGCTTGAGCAATTCCATCATCGTCCTTTCAGAATGTTCGGGATCGGCCGCTGTGTTCTGGCGCTAGGCCTCGACCACCATAGTGCCGAAGAATTGGTGGTCGCCGCCGTTGCCGCTGGCGATGCCCACCTTGGCGCCCTTGACCTGGTGCGCACCGGCCTTGCCCCAGACCTGCAGCGCCACCTCGGCCACCCGGATCATTGCGGTGACCGCGATGGCATTGGTGCACAGGGTGCCGCCAGAAGGATTAACGGGGATCTCACCACCCAGCGTGAAGCGGCCCTGCTTGACCTGCGCCACCGACTCGCCCAGGCCGCACAGGCCGGCGGCCTCGATGGCGTGGAACTCGGTGTTGCTGAAGGGCGCGTACATCTCGGCCACATGGATCTGCTTTTGCGGGTCAGTGATGCCGGCCATGTGGTAGGACCGGTCGCAGGCTTTCTTGAGCGCATGCGCATCGGCATGGTCCACCGTGAAGCGCTTGCCCATGCGGTCACCGATGTAATAG
The DNA here is from genome assembly GCA_031366465.1 of Betaproteobacteria bacterium. GTDB lineage: Bacteria > Pseudomonadota > Gammaproteobacteria > Burkholderiales > Burkholderiaceae_C > Pseudaquabacterium. The sequence goes on from JANLZT010000378.1 coordinate 3,185, forward strand.
CTCTCGGTGCAATGGCCCACGCCGGTGATCCACACCGCGTCGAGCTTGCGCTCCTTGATGTATTTCTCGGACGCCAGCACCATCGCGCCGCCGCCGCTGGATTGCGGGCAGCAATCCATCAGCTTGATCGGCCAGCTGATCATCTGCGAGGCCATCACTTCGTCGATGGTAGTGGTGTCGCGCAGATGGGCATGCGGGTTGAGTGAGGCATGCAGCCGGTTCTTGACCACCACGGCGGCCATGTCTTCTTGCGACATGCCGTATTTGTCGGCATAGCGCACGCCCGACATCGCCAGCATGGTGATGGTGCCCAGCGGCAGCGGGCGCTCGTAGATCGGGTCCCAGATCTTGTTGAGCACGGTCTGAGAGTCACCGCACTCACCCACTTTGTCAGCGCCGGCAGTCATCACCACCTCACTGGCGCCCGAGGCGATGTGGTAGTAGGCCGCTGCCACGCTGGAGATGCCGGTGGCGCCGCCGGTGTTGATGCGCAGGAAGCGCTTGTTGCGCCCGCCCACAGCGTCCACGCCCAGGCGCTCGGCATTGCCGATGCCCACCATCGCGTCGGGCGAGAGTGAGTAGACGATGGCGTCGATGTCGTCGAAGCCGAGCTGCGGGCCTTGCATCGCCAGCACCACGGCCTCGCGCACCAGGTCAGGGTAGCTGGCATCGTCGCGCTTGGCCTTGAAGGCCGATTGACCGATGCCGATGATGCCTACGCGGGGAGGTTTGCTCATGGTTTTGCTCACTGATCGCGGCCGAAGACGACCACTGTCTGGTACATCATGGCCGGGCCGCTGGCCGCATGGGCCAGGGCCGTGCGGGCGGGGCTGGCCTGGTGCGCGCCGGCCTGGCCGCGCACCTGCTGGGCAGCCTCGGCAATGCGCACCAGGCCGCCGCAGAACACCGGGTTGATCGCCGCCAGCCCACCCGATGGGTTGATCGCCGGGCCGCCTTTGGCTCCTGCCACCATGCCGGCCCACTGGTCGGGCCCGCCCAGGCCCAGGGCCTGGTAGGCCAGCAGTTCCTGGTAGGGCGTGGGGCCGGTGACTTCAGCCACATCGACCTGCGCCGCGCTGTCGATGCGGGCGTCCGTCATGGCCTGGCGCAGGGCCTCTTGCAGCGCATCGGCCCGGGTCAGGTCACGGTCACCCAGAAAGGCGGCCTCGGTGGCCCAGCCCATGCCGCGCACCCAGGCCGGGTTGGCGATGCCGGCCTTCTGCACATGCTCAGCCGATGCCAGCACCAGCGCCACCGCGCCGGTGACCGGCGGGCGCAGCATGCCGTCACGCACCGGCCAGCACACCGGCGTGGACGCATTGATCTGCGCGACGCTGGCCACCGGCCCGGCGGCCTCGGGATAGGCAAGCGCGCCGCGTTGGCGGTTGAGTGCCACCAGCTCGGCCACCAAGCCGGCCACCTGCGGCTGCGCATCCACCAGCACGTTGGCCTGCAGCGCAAAGCTGGCCAGGTCGTCCTGCGGCAGGCGGCGGTGAAAGTAGGGGTCGGCGCCCAGGCGCTCGACCTCGGACAAGGACGACGCTTCGGTGCCGCCCCAGGCCACCACCAATTGGGTCTCGTACTGGGCCGAGGCCACCCGCAGCACGCCCATCACAAAGGCGTGCTCGCCTGCCGACGGGGTGGACAGGATGTCGCGGTCCACACCGCCCACCGAGCCCGAGGCCGCCATCACCGAGATGGCGCGGCCGTCCACCTGGTCATTGCTGCCGACCAGGATGCCGTCGATCTGCTCGATCGTCAGGCCGGCACTCTTCAGTGCGGCCTGGGTCACCTCGTAGAGGATTTCTTCCAGGCAAAGCCGGTCGGTATCGACCGGCACCCGGATGGCGGAGCCGATGACGGCGGTGGCGCGGTTCAGTGGCATGGGGTCCTCAACGGTGGGGCATGGGGTCGGCCAGCGCCGACGCAGAAGGCAGGCAGGGCGAGCGGCGACGAGGCGCCCTTTAAAGGCAGGGAGATCATCGGCGCGTCAATCCATCTTGGCGCCGGACAGCTGAACCACCTCTTTCCACTTCACCCGTTCGCGTTCGGCAAACGCCGCCGTCTCCTGGGGCGTGGCCGACACGGCACGGGCGCCGGTGTCGAGAAAGCGCTGCTGCATCGCCGGCTCAGCCGCAATCGCCTGGATGGCGGCCGACAGCTTGGCGATGATGGCCGGCGGCGTGGCCTTGGGCACCACGAAGGCGCCCCAGGAGGTGATGAAGAAATCCTTGACCCCCGCCTCGGCCATGGTGGGCACATCGGGCAGCGTGGGCCAACGCTCGGCGGATGTCACCGCCAGCGCCCGCACCTTGCCCGATTTGATCAGCGGCAAATAGCTGGCCACGTTGTCGATGGCGAAATCGGTGTCGCCGGCCACCAGCGCGGGCATCGACTGCGCCGCGCCGCGGAAAGGGATGTGCAGCGCCTGCAAGCCGCTACGCACCCGAAACAACTCACCCGCCAGGTGGGGCGTGGTGCCCACGCCGGCTGAGCCGAAGGTCACGCCCTTGGGCTGCTTCTTGCCCCAGGCCAGAAACTCTTGCACCGTCTTGGCCGGGTGGTTGGCCGAGACCACGAAGACATTGCAGTTCTCCCAAATGGTGGAGACATAGGCAAAGTCGCGCACCGGGTCATACGGCATCTTGGCAAACAGAAACTGGTTGATCGACAGCGTGCCGATCGTGCCCGACGCAATCGTGTAGCCGTCGGCCGGCGCCGTGCGCACCGCGTCCATGCCCACATTGCCGCCGGCACCGGTGCGGTTGTCGACGATGAAGTTCTGACCCAGCCGGGCCTGCAGCTTCTCGGCCAGCATGCGGGTCAGCACGTCGGATGCACCACCAGCGGTGAAGGGCACCACCACTTTCACTGGGCCTTCGGGCCAGGTGGTGGTCTGGGCGGCCACGGGCGTCGTGCCTGCCAGCGCAAAGGCCAGCGCAGGCAAGGCTAGGCACCTCACCGTAGAACGCCAGCCCAGCTTCAGATCAACCATCTCAGCTCCTGTGATTGCGGCCCGCCGCTGTCTGTTTGCCAGGCCATCGGTAGATGCAAGGCATCGTAACCTACCCGTCGGCACTTGTACAGCTTATGAGACTGTTTTTATACCAGCCGGTATAGGTTTCCACTGAACCCTGATAGGCCCGCCGCTCAATCCGGCCGGCGCGCCTTGGGCAAGAGCGCATTGCCGATGATCTGGCGCATCACCTCGGCGGCACCGCCGCCCACCCGGCACATGCGGGCGTCCACAAAAGCGCGGGCGATGGGGTACTCCACCATATAGCCCCAGCCGCCAAAGAATTGCAGGCACTGGTCCATCACCCGGCCCTGCAGCTCGGTGGTGACGAGCTTGGCCGCAGCGGCATCGATGGCGTCGAATTTGCCCTGCAAATGCAGCTCAATGCAGCGGTCCACGAAGACCCGCTGGGCCAGCACCTCGGCATGCAGCTCGGCCAGCTTGAAGCGGGTGTTCTGGAAATCGCCCAGGGTGTGGCCGAACATCTTGCGCTCGGCCACATAGGCCAGGGTCCAGCGCAGCGCGGCCTCCGAGCTGGCCACGCCACGGATGGCCTGCACCAGGCGCTCTTGCGCCAGTTGCGTCATCAACAGCGCAAAGCCGCTGCCCTCGGCGCCGATCAGGTTAGCCACCGGCACCCGCACATCGGCAAAGAACAGCTCGGACGTGTCTTGGGCCTTGCAGCCGATCTTCTCCAGCTTGCGGCCTCGGGCAAAACCCGGGCTGTCGGTCTCGACCAGGATCAGGCTGACGCCCTTGCCGCGGGCCTTGGGGTCGGTCTTGCAAGCCAGCAGCAGCAGGTCAGCGCTGTGGCCATTGGTGATGAAGACCTTCTGGCCGTTGATCACGTAGTCGTCGCCATCGCGCACCGCCTGGGTGCGCATGGCCTGCACATCGCTGCCGCCCGAGGGCTCGCTCATGCCCAGCGCCACCACCACCTCACCGGTGGCCATGCGCGGCAGCCAGCGCTGCTTCTGCGCCTCGCTGCCAAAGTCAACCAGGTAGGGCGCGACGATGTCGGAGTGCAGGTAGAAGGTGGGGCCGGTGGCACCGGCGTCGGCCATCTCCTCGATCAGGATGGTGCTGTGCAGAAAGCTGCCGCCCATGCCGCCGTAGTCCTCGGGCACGTTGCAGCACAGCAGGCCCAGCTCTCCGGCCTTGTGCCACAGGGATCGCGGCACCTGTCCGTCCTTCTCCCATTGGGCATGGTGGGGGGTGACATGCTCGACGATGAAACGGCGCACGCTGGCGCGAAAATCATCGTGCTCGGCGCTGAAGAGGGTGCGGGGGATCATGGCGGGTTGGCGGCGCAGGCACCGCCAGCGGCGGTCAAGGCCTGCACGCTGGCGCCATCGAAGCCGCATTCGCGCAGCACCTCGGCACTGTGCTCGCCCAGGCGCGGCTGCAGCCGGGTGACGGCGGGTGGGGATGCGCTCATGGCCACCGGGTTGGCGGGCAGGCGCAATCGGCCCTCGCTGGGGTGGTCCACCAGCTGCCAGAAGTCGACGCTTTCCAGGTGCGGGTCGTTCGGCAAATCGTCCAGGCTGTTGACCACCGAGAACGGGATGTCGTCGGGCGTCAGCAGCGCCAGCCACTCGGCATTGCTCTTGCGGGCCACCTGGCGCTCGATCTCGTCCCAGACTGCGATGAAGTGCTGCTGGCGCGCGGCAAAGGTGGCAAAGCGCGGGTCGTCCATGATTTGCGGGTCACCGGCCAGCGCAAAGAAACGGCGCCAGTGGCTGTCGGAGTAAGGCAGCAGCGCCAGGTAGCCATCGCGGGTGCGGTAGGGCCGACGCGCGGCGGTGCTGACTGGCACATAGCCCATATTGCCCTGCGGCGGCTCAAAGACATGGCCCCATTGGTGCTCCAGCATGTTGAAGGCCGCCATGGTCTCGAACATCGCCACATCCACCTGCTGGCCCTGGCCCGTGCGCATGCGGTGCATCAGCGCCAGCACCACGCCGTAGGCCGCATGCACGCCGCTGATCTTGTCGGCAATGATGGTGGGGATGTAGCGCGGCTGGCCGCCGACGATGGTCTGCAGCATCGCCAGGCCCGAGGCGGCCTGGATGATGTCGTCATAGGCCGGGCGCCCGCCATACAGGCCGTCGTCGCCATAGCCGGTGACATGGCAATAGACCAGGCTGGGGTTGGCGGCCGACAGCGTGGCGTAGTCCAGCCCCAGCTTGTTGGCCGCCGGGGTGCGCAGCGAGTGCAGCAGCACATCGGTCTTGGCCACCAGGCGGGTGAGGATCTCGCGGCCCTCGGGGCGCTTCAAGTCCACCACGATGCTGCGTTTGCTGCGGTTGCTGGTGAGGAAGAAGGCACCCATCTTGGGCGAGCGGCGTGGCCCGATGGACCGGGTCAGGTCGCCCTCGGGCGGCTCGAGCTTGATCACGTCGGCGCCCATGTCGCCCAGGTATTGGCCGGCCACCGGGCCGAAGATCATCGACGCGATCTCCAGCACGCGGATGCCTTCAAGCGGTCGTGGGGGTGCGATGCCGGGGGTGCGCGGGTCGGTCATGGGGGCCTGGGAGGGGGCTAGAGGATGACAACGGGGGCCAGCGGGCTGCCGGTGGCGCCAACGATGGGCAGCGCGCTGGCGACAAACATGAACTCATGCCGGCCGCTGGCCACCAGCGGGTCGAGCATCAAGCCCTCCAGCAGCGGCACGCCAAAGTCACGGATCAGGCGCTGGTGCACCGGAAACACCAGCCCCGGCGGGAAGGGCAGCACTTCGACCGCAAAGTTGTCGGCGCCGATGATGGCCACCTCGCGCTCGGCCAGCCACAGCGCGGCCGCCACATCGATGCCGGGCTCGGTGTCGAAGGACGGGTTCTTCACGCCCTTCTGCGCCTCCAGCCAGCCGGTGCGCAGCAGCACCGCATCGCCGCAGCCGGGTTGCACGCCGGCGGCGGCCGCAGCGGCTTCAAGGTCGGCGACGCCGATCACATCGTCGGGCTGCAGCAAAGCCCCGCGCAGCTTGACGAAGTCCAGCAGCACGCCGCGGGTGACGATGGGCGGCATCTTCTCGATGCCCAGCCGCGCCGCGCCGGTGGTGCTGCGGATGGTGTCGCCCAGGTAGCCGTTGTAGAGCTTGTCGTCATACCAGGCATGGCACAGCGCATCCACATGGGTGCCGATGTGCAGCGGCATCACCACCGTGTCTTCTGCAAACTGGAAGCCACCCGGGCGCTTGCTGCCGGCCGCGTAATCGCCGCCGTCGCGACCCATGAAGTGCTGCAGGCCGCAGCGGTGCGAAGGCACCGGGGTCTTGTCCGACAGCATCTGCGCCAGGCGCAGCACCTCACCGGTGCGCACCAGGCTGGCCGCATGGCGCACCTGCTCGGCGCCGATGTAATTGAGGGCGCCGCGCTCGTCATCGGGGCCCCAGCGGTTCCAGGCATCTTGGGTCAAGGCTCGCTCGCTTTCAGTAGAGGTAGGGGCGCGCAGGGGCCGCCAAGGCGGCGTCAAGCCCGGTAGCCCAGGCGCGCCGAGAGCCGCTGCGCCGCGTCGGCCAGGCGGGTCACGGCCGGGTCTTGGCTGCCGAAGCTGGCAGCATCGCCCATCATGGTCAGCGCCAGCACGATCGCCCCCGAGGCGTCGAAGACCGGCACGCTGACCGCATTGACCCCGCGCTCGTTGATATCGGCCATCACCGCATCCTTGATCGTGCCCAGGCAGTGCCGGCGCACCTCGGCCAGGTGCGCATCCACAGCAGCGCGCGAAGTGAAGGGCGAGGTCTCGCTGCGTTGGGCGGCGGCAATCTCGGCTTCCAGATAGGGGGCGGTCAACTCAGGGGCCGAGTAGGCCGCAAACACCTTGCCGGTGGCCGAGCCCAGCAGCGGCAGCACCATGCCGCAGCGCAGGCGCACATCCAGGGCCTGGCTGGCCTCTATCCACCAGATCAGGGTGGGCCCGAAGTTGCCCCACACACCCAAGCCGACGGTCTTGTCGGTCTCGCGGTTCAGGTCTTCCAGGCAAGGGCGTGCCAGGTGCACCGCGTTCAGGCTGGCCACATTGCCCGAGCCGGCACCCACGCCCATCGCATGGTCATAAGGGTGCACCACCATGTACTTGCCGGCGCCAAAGGCCAGCGGCTTGCGCGGCGTGCCGACGATGCGCTCCACC
>JANLZT010000382.1:0-9153 GCA_031366465.1 Betaproteobacteria bacterium
GGGCTCGTTCCAGATCTCCATGCCCCACTCGTTGGCCGGCACGTAGAACAGCTTGGTGTCGGGCGAATAGGCCATCGGCATCTGGTTCTTGCCACCCAGGAAGGACGGCGCGGCAAACACCACATTGCCCTTCTTGCCGTCGGCCCCGGCGGTCGGGTCGCCCGGGCGAACCTCGGGCACATAGTTGGGCCGGCCGGTCTTCAGGTCGATGCCGGTGGCCCAGGTGATCTTCTTGACAAACGGGAAGGCATTCACCAGCTTGCCGGTCTTGGCATCGTTGACGTAGAAGAAGCCATTGCGGTCGGCCTTGCCGCCCAGGATCTGGCCACCCTCGTCATAGGTGATGAACTCGTTCACACCGTCGTAGTCCCAGCCGTCGTTGGGGGTGTTCTGGTAGTGCCAGACGATCTGGCCGGTCTTGACGTCGATGGCCACGGTGGAGGTGGAGAACAGGTTGTCGCCCTTGCGGAGATGGCTGTTCCAGTGTGCCGGGTTGCCGGTGCCAAAGTAGGCCAGGCCGGTCTTGGTGTTGTAGGTGCCGCCCAGCCAGGTGGCCGCGCCGCCGGTCTTCCACAGGTCGCCCGGCCAGGTCTTGCCAGCAGTGCCCGAGACACCGTTGTCGGTGGCATTGCCGTCCTTGTCGAACTTCTTGCCCATGTGGCCTTCGATCACCGGGCGCATCCAGACCATCTTGCCGGTCTTGGGGTCACGCGCTTCGACCCGCCCGACCACCCCGAACTCACCGCCCGACACACCCGTCAGCAGCAGGCCCTGGGCGATCAGCGGCGCGGCCGAGGCCGAGTAGCCAGCGGCGAAATCGTCGATCTTTTCCTTCCACTCGACCTCGCCGGTGTCCTGGTTCAGGGCCACCAGTTGCGCATCCAGCGTGGCGAAGATCACCAGGTTGCCGTAGAGCGCGGCACCGCGGTTGATCACGTCGCAGCAGGGCATGATGCCCTCGGGCAGGCGGTGCTCGTACTTCCAGAGCTTGGCGCCGGTCTTGGCATCCAGCGCAAAGATGCGCGAGTAGGACGCGGTGACAAACATCTTGCCGTTGTGGATCAGCGGCTGGCTCTCTTGCCCGCGCTGCTTTTCACCACCGAACGAGAACGACCACACCGGCACCAGCTTGCCGATGCTGGCGGGGTTGATCGCCTTCAGCGGCGAGTAGCGCTGGCCTTGCTGGCCAATGCCCCAGCTCAACACATCGCCGGGCGTCTTGGCGTCGTTCTCGATCATCTGATCGGTCACCAGGGCCTGCGCGCCCATCGACGCCAGGCCTGCTGCCACCAGCAGGCTCATCAATTTCAGTTTCATAGGGGTCTCCTCCAGGGTTAGGGCTGTCACACCGGGACACATGATCCGATGGGTCAGGCAATATTCACGGCACAAAACGTGCCATCGTCCTTGTTGGCCGCAAGGGCTTGGGTTTCAGGGTATGCCCCAGGCGCCTTGTGTCAGTCTTGAGCATCACCCGCATCACCCCGCAGCAAGCCCCTCAGGGCGGTTTGCCCCGTTGCAATGCTGCACGTTCATAGCGTGGGTAGAGGTGGGCCACGTTGCGGGTGTATTCGGCCGGCCAGGCGGCCCAGCGGGCAAAGGCCTCAGGCGGCGTGGCGCGCAGCACCTCGTTGGACTCCCAGCCGGCCGCGGCCCAGCGCGCAAAGCTGCTGTCCAGCCACTGCAGGTAGGCGCGGGTTTGCTGCAGCCCGCGGCTGCCGTCGTGCACCGGGCCGTGGCTGGGCACCACGCTGCCGTTGGCCAGCGGTGCCAGGCGGTCCAGGGCTTGCAGCCAGGCCGGCAGATTGGCATGCGGGGTGGTCGGCACGCGGTCGGCAAACACCAGACCGCCGGCAAACATCACCCCGCTGGTCTTGTCGATCAGCACCAGATCGCTGTCGGTGTGGCCGTTGTATTCGCGCAGGTCGAACTCGCGTTGGCCGATGCGCAAAGGGCCCGGGCCGAGCGTCTGGGTCGGCTGGCGGGCCTCGGTGCCCTTCATCCAGTCACCGCACAGGCGGTAGAGGTTGTCCTCGTAGGCCCGGGCCTCGCGCAGCATGCCGGTACGGGTGGCGGCGGTGGCACTGATGGGCACATCGGCAAAGGCCTGGTTGCCCAGGAAGTAATCGGGGTGCAGGTTGAGATTGATGACCTGCACCACCGGCTCAACGGTGGTGCGGGCAATCAGGGCCCGCAATTGCTCGCCATGGCGCTTGCTGACACCGGTGTTGATGACCAACACCCCGGCGCCGGTGGTGATGAAGCCGGTGTTGATGATGTTGCAGCCGTTGGCGGGCGAGAAATCCTCGACCGCGCCCTCCACCACATACACCCCATCGGCCAGCGCACGCGCCTTCAAGCCGTAGTTCAGCGTGGCCCGATTCGCCGCCGACGCCAGGCCCTGCGCAACGAGGCTCACCGGAAACATCAGCGCGGCCACCAACAGCACCGAAGCGCTCCGGGCAAGCGGCCGCCGCGGATCCGGCTTTGCCGGTCCGCCAGCGGCGCCCCCCTGGGGGCTGAGGCCGGACACCAGACAGCACCTGCGTGCTGTCGGGTGCCTGCCGAAGCGGCCGGGCCTGCAGGCCTGGCCGTGGAATGCGCCGAAGGCGCTTCGGGGGGGGGCCACTACTCCACCCGGCTGTCGATGCGGTTGCCGTTGTTGTCCACGCCCACGATGCGCAGCGGCCCGGGCGGGGCCTTGGCAAATTCGAAGGAGAACACCGGGTTTTCGCTCACCGGCTCGAAGGTCTGGATGCGCAGCAGCTCGCGGTCATTGGCATCGCGCACCGCCAGCTTGCTGACAAAGAAGGCCGGGATGCCATTGACCAGCCCGGTGTCCATCGGATGCATGATGCGCACCCGCAGCCGTGCCGCGCTGTCGCCCGGGTGGCTGGACGACGGCAGCCCCGACGCATAGACCCGGCCCGACACCTGGCCCAGGGTCTGGGTCCAGCTACCGTCGGTGCGGCTGGCCCCGGCCACCGTGCAGCCACCGCCTGAGGAATCGACCCAGGCGCCACCAACATGCCAGAGGCCGTCGGCGGTGAGGGCCAGCGCCCGCACCGGTGAGGCCTGCTCCAGCTTGAATCGCAAGCTCACCGCCGGCAGCGCCGCCAGGGGTTGCAGCTCCAGCACCTTGCGGATCGGGTTGCGATCAACCAGCACGATCAGCCGCTGCACCCCCGGCAGGTCGGCCGACACGGTGATCGGCACATTCATCGGGTCCTCGGCAAAGCCCGGGCCCAGCACCTTGACGCGCTCATCAAAGCGGGTGCGCGCCGCAGGGCCCAAAAACTCCTTGCGCAGATCGGGCCACAGCAGCGATTTGAAGGGATCGCCGTCGTAGGGATCACCGGCGCCGGCAGCGCCTGCGCCCGCCCAGACGGGCAGCGCGCCGCAGCCCAGCAGCAGCCCCTGGCCCAGCAGCCGGCGCCGGCTGACCAGACCGTAGCGCTGGCCCCTGCTGCCGGCCATGGACATCACCAACGGTGCAGCCAGCGCGCCGACAGCAACCCGCTGCGCGGCGAGCCGGGCTCGAAGAAGCGGCTGTTGCCGTCGTTGACGATCACGCTGCCGACATAGCGCCGGTCGAGGGCGTTGTCGACCCGGGCCAGCAACTCCAGGGTGTCGGCCGGGCCCAGCGCCAGCTTGCCCGACCAGCGCAAATGCATCAGCGCATAGCCACCGGCGTAAACCGTGTTCAGGTCATTGGCGGCGGTGGCGGCCACTGCGCGCCATTCGACGGCCCATTCACCCGGCAGCGCGGTGCTGCGCCAGGCGGCCTCGGCCCAGCCGCTGGCCCGGCTGGTGCCGGCAATCTGGTTGCCGGCGGCCACCGCAGTGACGCCCGTGCCAAAACCATCCTGGTAGCGGGCCTGCAGCCAGGTGGCAGTGGCCTGCAGACGCAGGCCCGGCAGCGCGTTCTTCCAGCCCAGCGCCAGCTCCAGCCCGCGCCGCTGGGTGCGGCCGACGTTCTGGAACACCGAGCGCCCGCCGCTGTTGGACAACACGCCGATCTCGTTGTCGGTGTCGGCCTGGAAGACCGCCACCTCGGCGGCCAGGGCGGCGCCCTGCCATTTGCTGCCGACCTCCATCTGCCGGCTGGTCTGGCCGCTCAGGCCGGTGTTGAAGCCCCCGTCACCACCCGGCCGGTAGGCCAGCTCACCCAGCGTGGGCGACTCAAAGCCGCGCGCCGCGCTGACATGCAGGGCCCAGCCCGGCGCCACCGTCCAGCGCAGGCCCAATACCGGGTTGGTGTAGCGGTAGCTCAACTCACCCGAGTCATCCTTGTTGCCGGGCAGCACGATGTAATGGTCGTCGGTGCGCAGCTTGACCTGGCCGCCGCGCACCCCGCCGGTCAGCGCCAGCGCCTCGCTCAGCGCCCACTGCGCCTGCAGATAGGCCTCGCGCGAATCGGCATGGTTGGCCTCGTCCCGGCGCTGCCGCCCCTGCACCCCCAGCGCGGTGGGCGCCGCTGCAGGGCCGGTGAAGTTCTCATAGCCGCGGCGGTTGTCCAGCTGGGTCTCCTGGCTGATACCCAGCACCCCCTCCACCGCCGCCACATGCCAACCCAGCTTGGCATCCACACCACCGTAGACACGGTCGAAATCGACCATGCCGCCGCCATGGGTTGGCGCCGCCTGGACGGTGGCCGGGATGGCCTGCCAGGCCGACACACCGCGCGAGCCCTGATAGGCCGTCAGCGTGGCATCGCGCAGCAGTCCATCGTCGGCAAACTGATGGCGCCAATTCATGCCGACCTGGGTCTGGCGCGAGGTCTTGCGGGTGTTGAACTGGTCGGCCACCGCCGTGGTCTGGCGCGGATCGGCGTCGAACTGCGCGGGCGTCAAACCCAGCGGATCCTGGGCCGGCTGCTGGTGGTCGCTGACTTGCAGCGTGACGCTGTCGCGCTCACCGCGCCAGGCCAGCCGCAGATTGGCCAGGCGGCGCTCGGCCGCGCTGTGCGGGCGGAAGCCATCGATCTCGAACTGGCTGACGCTGGCGCGCAGATCCAGGCCCGACCCCAAGGGCGCCGCCACCCCCAGTCGCACCTGGCGCAGGCCGAAATCACCGACATCCACCGCCACCTCGGACTGCGCCACCTTGACCGGCTGGGTGAACACCGCCACCACGCCGCCCGAGCTGTTGCCGTAGAGCACCGAGAACGGCCCGCGCAGCACCTCGATGCGCTGGGCCCCAGCCAGGTCGAAGTGGGCCACCTGGCCCTGGCCGTCGGGCATGGTGGCGGGGATGCCGTCGGTGTAGAGGCGCAGGCCGCGCACGCCAAACGCCGCCCGGGCGCCGAAGCCGCGCGAGCTCATCTGCAGGTCTTGCGAATAGTTGTTGCGGCTGTTGACCACCAGGCCCGGCACCTGCACCAGGGCCTCGGACAGATTGATCATCGGCCCGGCGTCGCGCAGTGCTGCGACGTCGATGGCGGTGATGGCAAACGGCAGGTCGAGCACCCGCTGGGCGGTGGGTGACCCGGTGACCACCACCTCGGCGCCGGCTTGGGCCCAGGCCTGCGGTGCGACGCAGGCCAGGCAGGCAGTCAGCGCAACAGCGCAGGGTCGGAAGGGGTGCAAGGTCATCGGGGGTCCAATCAATCAACGGCGGCAGGCCCCGGGCTGATTGGCCCCAGGACCACTGAAATTGACGCCATGAAACCTGTTTAAGCCGGGACTTTCCAGCCCGCGTTTTCCCGTGCGCTGCTGCAAATCGGATCACAGCGCGCCGGCCATTTGGCATCGGATGATCGCGGCCCTACACCGCGCAGCTACGAAAACCGACGAACTGCTCGTCGGCGCCGGCCCCAGCATAGCGGCGCGCCTGCAGGTGGCGCAGGCGCGGGCTGGCCCAGGCCGACGCACCGCGCTGCACGCGCAGCGCAGCGGCCCTAGGGCCCGAAAAAAGTACTGCATCGCCCACCGCCAGGCCAGCCTGCGGCGGGCTGCCAGGGCCACCCGCTGGCAGGGGCCGGGCGCTGCCGGCCACCCACTCCAGCACATCGCCCCAGGCAAATCCCCGGGCGCTGGCAGTGCCGGCCGCCAGCAACCATTCAGCCTCGCTGGGCAGGCGGCGGCCGGCCCAGGCACACCAGGCCTGGGCTTCGTGGGCACTGACATGCAGCACCGCCTGGGCCAGCGGCAGCCGCTGCAACTGGCCCTGGCGGCGTGCCAGCACGCCGCCACCGGTCTGCTCGACATAGCGCGGCGCGCGCCGGCCGCTGGCTTGCAGCATCTGCCAGCCGGCATCGGTCCACCAGCGCGCATCGTCATAGCCGCCATCGGCGACGAACTCGACATACGCCGCCCAACTGACAGGCTGAGCATCGATCTCGAACTCGGCCACCTGCACAGCCTGGGCCCAGCGCTCGGCGTCGGGCACCGCCGCCCCGGGTGCCGATCCCAGCATCACCGCCTGGCCCGGCAGCCACATCGCATCGCGCCGGGCCCGGCTGGGCAGCAAGGGCCACAGGCCGCGTGCCACCAGCGCCTGGTGGCGCTCGGGCGCCAGGTCCAGCGCCTGCACCAGCACCGCCAGGGCCTCGCCAAGCCTGTCTTCGTGCTGCAGCGCCAGGCGGTAGACCAGCAGCCCGGCATCGTCGGGGGTGGCCTTGTCCAGCAGGTCGAGCGTGCTTTCCAGGGTGTTGGCGAGGTAGGCCTGCAGCGCGGCGGCATCCGGCGGCTGGGCCTGCCAGCGTTGCGATCGCTGTACCGGGTTGTTGGCATGGGCTGAAAACCAGGCATCCGCACGCGGCTCCATCGACGGCAGGCGCGGCGCGCGGGGGTCGGCCGCCTCGCCCCGGCCGCGCTGCACAAAGCGGGCGATCCAGTGCTCCTGGAACCAGCCGGCCTGGCCCGCCAGCCACCACGGCGGGTCGAAACCGTCGAAGCTGCCGGCCCACTGCAGGCCGTCAAACGCCGCCAGCCAGCCCAGGGTGCGGTTGCGCGCGTCCATCAGTGCCAGGCTGAGCAAATCGGGCCCGGCGCTGCGCATGGCCAGGCCGTCATGCACCGCCGCATCGATCAGCGGGCTGCCCAGGGCGCTCATGGTCGCTTGGCCTGCTGCAAAAGCCCGCCTCGCAACGTCAGTGGTTGACGGCGGGCTTGACCAGTGACAGATGGACACCAAAGCGCTTGCGCACCGCTGCCTCGATGCCGGCAGCGTCCAGCCCCAGGCCGGCCAGCAGCTTGGCATGGTCACCATGCTCGATGAACGCATCCGGCAGGCCCAGTTGCAGCAGCGGCACGGTCAGGCCCAGCGCGTTCAGGCATTCACCCACCGCGCTGCCGGCGCCACCCATGATGGCGCCTTCTTCGACCGTCACCAGCGCATCGTGGCTGCGCGCCAGCTCGGCCACCAGGCCGGCGTCCAGCGGCTTGGCAAAGCGCATATTGGCCACCGTGGCGTCGAGTACGTCGGCCGCGACCAGCGCCGGGTGCAACACGGTGCCAAAGGCCAGGATCGCGATGCGCCGGCCCTGGCCGGGCAGGATGGCGCTGCGCCGTCGCAACTCGCCTTTGCCCCAGGGCAGCTCAGTCAGATCGGCCTGCACCGCCTTGCCAATGCCGGCACCGCGCGGGTAGCGCACCGCCACCGGGTGGTCGCGCCGGAAGGCGGTGGTCAGCGATTTGCGGCATTCATCCTCGTCGGAGGGCGTGAGCCCGCCCATATTGGGGATGCAGCGCAGGTAGGCGATGTCATAGGCGCCGGCATGGGTGGCGCCATCCGCGCCCACCAGGCCGGCGCGGTCGAGCGCAAACACCACCGGCAGGTTTTGCAGCGCCACGTCGTGGATCAACTGGTCGTAGCCGCGCTGCAAAAAGGTGGAGTAGATCGCCACCACCGGCTTCAAGCCCTCGCAGGCCAGGCCGGCGGCAAAGGTCACGGCATGCTGCTCGGCGATGCCCACATCGTGGTAACGCCGAGGGAAACGCTGCTCGAACTCGACCATGCCCGAGCCCTCACGCATCGCCGGGGTGATGCCCACCAGGCGCTCGTCGGCCGCGGCCATGTCGCACAGCCATTGGCCGAAGACCTGGGTGAAGGTGGTCTTGGGTGCGGTGGCGGGCTTTTGCAGGCCCACCGCCGGGTCGAACTTGGCGGGCCCGTGGTAGTTGACCGGGTCGGCCTCGGCCAGCTTGTAGCCATAGCCCTTCTTCGTGACCACATGCAAAAACTGCGGGCCCTTGCGGTCGCGCAGGTTCTCCAGCGTGGGGATCAGCGCGTCCAGGTCGTGGCCGTCGATCGGGCCGACATAGGTGAAGCCGAGTTCCTCAAAGATCGTGCCGGGCACCACCATGCCCTTGGTGTGCTCCTCAAACCGGCGCGCAAATTCATACAGCGGGGTGTTCTTGAGCACGCTCTTGGCGCTCTCGCGGGCGGCGCTGTAGAAGTTGCCGCTCATCAGCCGCGCCAGGTGCTTGTTGAGCGCACCCACCGGCGGGCTGATCGACATGTCGTTGTCGTTGAGGATCACCAGCAGATCGGCCGGGCCCACGCCATGCGGCCCGCCGCCATGGTTGAGGGCCTCGAAGGCCATGCCGCCGGTGAGCGCGCCGTCGCCAATCACCGCCACCGCGCGCCGGTGCTCGCCCTTGATCTTGGCGGCATGGGCCATGCCCAGTGCGGCCGAGATCGAGGTGGACGAGTGGCCGGTGCCGAAGGTGTCGAACTCACTCTCGCTGCGGCGCGGGAAGCCGCTGATGCCGCCCTGCTGCTTGAGCGAGCCCATGCGCTCGCGCCGGCCGGTGAGGATCTTGTGCGGGTAGGTCTGGTGGCCGACATCCCAGACGATGCGGTCGTGCGGGGTGTTGAAGACATAGTGCAGCGCCACCGTCAACTCCACCGTGCCCAGGTTGGACGACAGGTGGCCGCCGGTCTTGCTGACCGTGTTGAGCACAAAACTGCGCAACTCGGTGGCCACCCGGCGCAGGTCAGCGCGCGAAAGCCGGCGCAGATCGGCCGGGGCGTTGAGGGTGTCGAGCAGGGAATTGGGCATGGGTGCGGAAGGGTTCAGCAATCGCGGTCGACGACCATGTCGGCCAGCAGCCGCAGGTGGGTGGACCCGGCCAGCGCACTGCGCGCCAGCGCGTGCACGGCCTGGTGGTGCAGGGCATGGGCCTGGCGGCGCGCTTCGGCCAGGCC
>JANLZT010000508.1:0-5692 GCA_031366465.1 Betaproteobacteria bacterium
AGGGCCCCGGTGCCGGGGGTGGGTTGTGTCAGCCGGGCCGGCCTTGCCGCAGGCAATCCAGGATGCCGGCGCAAAAGCGGTCGGCCATGTGCTCGATCGAATACAGCTCACCGGCCCGCAGCGCGCCGGCCTGCAACCGGCCGGCCTGCGCCGGGTCTTGCAACAGTTGCACCACCGCCGCCACATAGCTGGCCAGGTCGTCGGCCGTCATCAGGCCGTTGTCGCCGGATTGCAGGTAGGCGATCTCGGGTGAGTGCAGGCCGCAGTCGGTGGTCAACATCGGCAGTCCGGCCACCAAGGCGTCCAGGATGCCCAGGCCCACCAGGCCCGGGTTGAGCATCAGGTCGGCCGCCGCCAGCAGTTGCGCCTTGCGCGCGCCGCGCACCCCGCCCAGCGCGTGCAGATGCGGTGTGCGGGCGGCGGCAGCGTCCACCAGCGCCTTGTCCGGCCCCTCACCGGCGATCACCATCTGGAAGCCCGGCACCTGTGCCTGGATGGCATCGGCGGCGCGCAGCAGCCAGGGGATGCGCTTGTCGGCGTAGAGCGACCCCACAAACACCGCCAGCGGGCCGTCGGGCGGCAGGCCCAGGCCGGCCCGCAGCGCTGCGCGCGGGGTCTGGCGCGCCAGGGCGATGGCGCGCCGCAGGTCGGTGGTGTCGATGCTGTTGTTCAGCACGGTGATGCGGCTGGCCGGCACGCCGTCTTCGCGCACCAGGCGGGCGCTCAGCTCGGTGTAGGCAAACCACCAGTCCACGCGGGGGCTGGTCCAGCGCTTGAAGTGCTCCAGCGCGCCGTCGGGCCTTTGCGCCTGCAGGTTGCGGCCATGGCCCCAGAAGGCCAATTGCCCAGCGCGCCACGGCCGGGCCAGCGCCAGCAGGTTGTTCACCAGCTTGTTCTCCTGGGTGACGATCACCAGGTCACTGCCGGCGGTTTGCCGCAGGAAGGGCTGCCAGCACAGATCGCCGTCCAGCCAGTAGCGGGTGGCCAGCGGCTCGGCCCAGGGCAATTGGCCCTCGTCGTGCTTGCTGCGCTCGCTGGCCGTGGGTTGGCCGTGCAGCAGGCGCAGGTGCACGCCCTCGGCCTGCAGGCTGCTGCGCATGCGCTCGAACAACGGCAGGCGGTAATGCGTCAGGCGGCGCTGCACGATGCTGACGCTGCGGGTCATGCTTGTGTCGCGCCGGCAGCGGCCAGCTCGGCAATGGCGCCGTCGTAGATGCTGCGCAGTTGCCGGTAGTTGCTGGCGCCGGTGAGCTGCTGCTCGTAGTGGGCGCGGGCCTGCCGGCCCATGTGGGCCATCGCCTCGGGCTGGGCCTGCGCCCAGTTCAAGGTGGCGGCCAGATCAGTGGCGTCACCGGCCTTGAAGAGCAGGCCGGTCGCGCCCTGCGCCACCAGGGACGGCATCGCGCCGATGCGGCTGCAGATCACCGGCGTGCCGCAGGCCAGGGCCTCGACGATCACCAGCGGGAAGGCCTCGTACCACAGGCTGGGCAGCAGCACCGCAGTGGCGCTGCGCATCGCCGCCAGCACCTGGCTGCGGCTTTGCGGCCCCAGCAGCCGGGTGCGCGGCTGGCCCTCGACCTGGCCGGCCTCGGGCCCGCTGCCGATCACCGTCAACTGGCAATCGGGGTGGCTTTGGCGCATCGCCTGGGCCAGCGTGGCCAGGCCTTTTTCTGCCGACAGCCGGCCGACAAACAAGAAGCCCGCGCGCGGCTGGGGCGGGGCGTCCGGCAGATCCGAGAAATTGGGCTTGACCTGGATGCGCTCGGCCGGCAGGCCGCCGGCAATGAAGCGATCACGGCAAAAGTCATTGAGCGCGATATAGCGCGTCACCTTGTGCTGCCAGGTGCCCAGCAGGCGGTGGCCCTGCAGCACGCTGGCCGCCACCAGGCTCTGGGCGATGGACCCGCGATAACAGGCATGCTGCACCGCCCGCCAGGGCACCCGGCCGACGCAGGCCTCGCAGACCCGGCCGTCGCGCAGCAGCATGGCCTGCGGGCAGATCAGTCGGAAGTTGTGGAGGGTCTGCACCACCGGCAGGCCGGCCTGCGCCGCCGCCCAGTAGACCGACGGCGACACCAGCGGAAAGCTGTTGTGCACATGCACCAGCGCCGGCTGGTGGGCCTGGATCAGCGCGGTGATGTCGCGGCAGGTGCGGCGCGACCACAGCGCCTGCAGCGCGGCGCTGGCATCCGACATCTTGCCGATCTCGTCATTGCTGCGCTGGTAGGTGTGGACGGCATGGCCGTGCTGGCGCAGCAGTTGCACCTCGGCCTCGACCACCACGTCCTCACCGCCGCGCTGGCGGTAGGCGTTGTGCACCACCAGCACCGGGTAGGGGGCGGCGCCGCCGGGGGGTGGCTGGGGGGCAGGGGCCTGCATCACGGGGTTATTGCCGGCTGAGCAACTGGCGCGCCGCACGCAGCAAGAAGGCGGTGTTGGTGACGGCATAGCGCCGCCACAGCCGGCGTGGTTCCTGGCCCAGGCGGTGCAGCCACTCCAGGCCGTGGCGGCGCATCCAGGGCGGGGCGCGCCGCAGGCTGCCGGCATGGAAGTCAAAAGCCGCGCCCACGCCGACCATCACCGCCTGCACCCGGCCACGGTGGGCGTCCATCCAGCGCTCTTGCAGCGGGCAGCCCAGGCTGACCCAGACGCTGCCGGCGCCCGAGGCGTTGATGGCCTGCACGAGCTGCGCGTCCT
Source organism: Betaproteobacteria bacterium (assembly GCA_031366465.1). Lineage (GTDB taxonomy): Bacteria > Pseudomonadota > Gammaproteobacteria > Burkholderiales > Burkholderiaceae_C > Pseudaquabacterium. The sequence goes on from JANLZT010000508.1 coordinate 2,698, forward strand.
CGGCATCGCTGAGCGGCCGGAACGGCGGTGAATGGGCCCCGGCAATGCGCAGCGCCGGCCAGCGCGCCAGCAGGCGCTGCTGCAGGCGGGCCAGGGTCTCGGGCGAGCTGCCCAGCAGGTAGAGGGCCTGGCCGCTGGCGGCGGCGTGGGCGCAATAGTCCAGCATCAGGTCGGGGCCGCTCACCCGCTGCTGGCCGCGCGCGCCCTGGCGCCGCAGCATCCAGGCCACCGGCGCGCCGTCGGGCGTGGCCAGGTCGGCGCGCTGGATCACGCCCAGGTGGCGGGCGTCCTGCGCGGCGGTGACCACCGAGTGGGCATTGCACAGGCAGACCACCCGGCTGTCATGCGCGCTGGCCCATTGGGCGATGCGCGCCACCGCCTGGGCCGGGCTGATCAGGTCGATGGGGGCGCCCAGCACCAGCGCGGTCTGGCGCGGGGTGGCGGCGCTGGGTGGCGCGCGGGGTGACGGGCTGGCGATCACCGGCGGCGGGGCTGTGCGGGCATGCCGCGATTGTCGCCCGGGCTATCACCTGGCCGGCCCGGTTCACTCCTGGCTGAGTGCGCAGCCCTGGCTGTTGACGGCCGCGCCGGCAGCGGTGTTGGGGCAACTGTCCTGGCCATCGGGGATGCCGTCGCCGTCGCTGTCGACCAGGCGCGCATCGCGGGTGTAGACGATCTCGCTGCTGCGCGGGCCCAGGTAGTAGGGCCAGGTCACCGCCTGGTTGTCCGACAGCCGGGCGTACCAGGCGCACAGCGCGGGCTGGCTACTGGCGGTGGGGCACAGGGCCTGGCTGGGGTTGGCGCCGGGGTTGGCCAGCAGGTCGCTGCGGGTCAGGGTCTCGGCCGACAGCACCGGCACCAGCTCCAGGTTGGCGATGCTGATGCTCTGGCCCGGCAGGATGTTCTGGAAATCCACCCGCGCGCCCAGGTCGCCGGTCAGCCGGTCGGCCTTGTTGACCGTCTTGCTGCTCTTGAAGACCGCGCTGTAGCGCTGCCAGCTGCGGCCGGCGGTGACATTGAGGGGTCGATCACTCAGCGCCTCATAGCCATTGCTGCCACCGCCGCCACGCCGCACCAGCACATTGAGTGCCTGGCCGTCGGCGCCGCTGCTGGCATCAAAACTGATGCGGTACCAATTGCCGGCGCTGGTGCTGAAGTTGGGGGACGACATCAAGCCGGCCGAGCCGCCGGCCACATAGCGCGCGCACCAGCCCGGCGTGCAGGCCTCGCGCAGCAGGCTGCCCAGCGGGGCGACAGCGTTCCAGGAGGTCCAGCCGGCGGCATTGCTGGCCAGCCGGCCGTTGGGCACCAAGTTGCTGCCGTTGATCAGTGCGCTGGCGTAGCGGGTCTGGCTGGTGCCGGCGCCTGCGCTGTCCAGGCCGCGCGGTGCGCCGCCGGTGGTGGTGGCGGCACGCCAGTCGGCCAGGCTGTAGCGGGTGGTCTGGGTGGGGGTGCGCTCCTCGGCCACCAGCGGGTTGACGGTGTCGAAGTAGCGGTTCTGCTCGAAGCTCGCAAAGCGGCTGGTGTCGTTGACGCTGGTCTCCAGGTAGATGCCGCGCGCCGTGGCGCTGGTGGGTGCGATCAGGTTGGCGCTGACGGTGTTGCCGTACAGGTCGCCCAGCTTGTTGGCGATGGCCTGCGTCTCCTGCAGCCACAGCTGGTTGTTGCGGTTGCCGTACAGGGTGTTGCCGCTGATGGTGTTGTTGGACGCGATGTGCAGCTGGATGCCGCTGTCAGCGTCGGTCACGGTGTTGCGCAAGACCTTGACGCCCGAGCTCAGGTCGTCCAGGTAGATGCCCTGGGCCTGGGTGTAGGCGGCAGCAGGGCTCTTGCCGGCCAGCGCACCGCGGGCGCTTTGCACCAGGTTGCCGCTGATCGTGCTGTTGTGGTTGACGCCGCTGACATAGATGGCGCCGCAGTCGTCCAGCAGGGTGCAGGTGCCGTAGAGCGAGTTGTCACTTACGGTGCTGTTGGCCAGCGGCCAGATGCCGATGTAGGCGGTGTCGCTGAGGCTGTTGCCGCTGACGGTGGCGCCCGCGCCCGGCCGGATCGCGGCGCGCGCGCGGCGCGGCAGGTTGGTGGGGGTGGCGCCGGTCATCACCAGGCCGATCTCGGCCAGGCTGTTGCCCAGCACCTGCATGCCGTTGGCCACCGGCACGATGTCGTCCTGGCCGGTGATGGCGTCCAGGCCGATGCGGGCAAAGCTGCTGGTTTCGATCCGGGTATGGAGGCTGTTGCCGGCGTTGATGGCGTGCTCGGTGGTGTCCTCGAAACGGCTGTTGCGCAGCACCACGCCGCTGCTGCCCTGCAGCTTGGCGCCGGTGCCCACCCGGCGCACGGCGATGCCGTCCAGCGTGATGTATTGGCGCTTGGTCAGGTCGATGCCGGTGGCCAACTGGCTGGCCAGCACCGGGCCGCTGGGCGCGCGCGAATCGGGCATCCAGGCATACAGGGTGCGGGTGGCGGCGTCGAAGTGCCATTCGCCGGCCGAGTCCAGCATCCACAACTGGCCCAGCAGGTAGTAGCCCCAGCCCGCCAGCAGCGGGTAGGCGGTGCGGGCCGCCAGCGTCAGCTTGTTGGCGCTGACAGCCGCCACGGTGTGCTCCTCGATGGCCCAGGCAATGCTGCGCAGCCGCAACTGGGTGCCCGGCGTGATGCTGGCGCCGCTGGGCAGCTTCAAGTCGGCGCCGGTGATGGCATAGCCGCTGGTCGGGCGGCCATTGACCAGCACCTTGTCCGAGTCAGCTGCCAGCCGTGCATACAGCGATGCGGGCTGGCTGGCATCGAAGCCCTGGTTGGGATGGTGGGCCTGGGTGAAGTTGCCGCTGCTGGCATAGACCTGCAGCGGCGCCACCGCCAGGCTGGCCTTGTAGATGCTGCCTTTGTGCAGTGCCCACTGGTTGGCCGGGATGCTGATGCTGCCGTCGATGGCCGGCTTGGCGGCGCAGCCTGCGGGATAGGCGGCCAGCGTGATGGGCGCGGTGGCGCTGCCGGA